>NZ_CP111045.1:0-300000 GCF_026250525.1 Chondrinema litorale | reverse complement strand
TACTTTCTCATTTCGAAAAATTGAAGAAATAGAATGTCTTTTTAAAAAATATAATGTTCAATTGGATGGTATTATAAATTATATGATTCATAAAGGTCGGATTTCTGAGATAGATTTAGAAGAACTTCGTTGGATACAAAAATATCCACCAGCATTCGGAATAGACCTATTAGTAGATGATTTAGAAGAAGTTAAACTTGACGGTGATAGATTGAAATTTGAGGTGTTACTATTGAAAGAAAAAGACCTTCATTGGGTAGAGAAAGTGATAGATAAACTAAATGAATTAGGTAAATAATAAATAAAAACTGCACAACAGATAATAAAACCCATACTGGACATGGTTGGACAGGAAAGCATTTGGTAACTTGGTTTCATCGTTTCAATATTTAGTTACGGTTAAACCAGCAGGGTTTTTATCTAGACGTTACCTCTCATTTCAAAAAAATAAATACGAATGCATAGACTGGTCTTTAATCAGGATGAATTTTCAATAAATAAAGAGCAAATAGAATTTACAGAGAAAGTTCTAGAAAAAGAATTCCCTCAGGATTATAGATTTTTTTTGCAGCAATATAATGGTGCTGAAGTGTTTCCAAATACTCCATCTTTAAATTTTATCAGTAACTCAGATACTATTTGGTGTTTTCCAATTGAGAGATTTTGTAGTATTGGTGATATTGTATTACAGAAAAAGTATCAAATGGAATATACTTGGACAAAGTACCTTGAAGATGAAGTAAAACAGTACTTTGAAATTGAAGTTGATGATTTAATTACAATAGCGGTTGCTGAGAGGGGCTGTTATTATATGAATCTGAATAAAAATCAATTTGGACAGATATACTATGCAAACTATTTGGGTGAAAATGGCATTGCTAAATTAGAAACTTCGTCATTTGATGATTTTTTGAAACACCTTAAGCCATTTGAAGGAGATTATGGATTTGAAAAGTCAAGAAAAATTTATGACATTAGGTACTTTGATACTCCTAGTAACCCAGCTTTGGGATTAAAAAGATTTGACGAAGTATTGACGAAATTTGGAAACGCAAATTCAAAATCCAGAGAGTCTGGTTGGACGGTAATTCAGTATTATGCCTATTACAATCAGTATAATATAATGGGAAAACATATTTTCAACCATCTATTTAAACCGGACATAAATATGGATGGAATATTAAATAGAAGCATTGATTTTGATGTAATATCAAAAATAGTTTTAGAATATGGACAAGACTATAATATGCCATACAATGGTAGTTATCCTATACATTGGATTACTTCTGGAACAATGGCAAAAATAAAAGAAGATTATGAATTGTTAGACAAACTTTTGAAATCTGATATTAAAATTGATTTTACTATAAAGGACGCAAATGGAAAAAATGTAATTGACAGAATAAGACTCATGCATAATACATACAACAAGTATATTGAAAGAGAAAGACAAAGGTGGAAAACAAGACCCGAGATGTTAAATCAATTTATAATAAGTGATGAAATAAATAAACTTGTAGATTGAAAAACGAGAGGTAACACTATATAAATTCCATAGTCGCACAGCCAAAACTACTGTATTTATATTTAACGTTATAAGCCATATTTAATGAGACAATTGCGATACATTATTATTTTAACTATGACATTTTCCTGTGGACGATCTTCTATGAAAACGAATGAAATAGAATTTTACGACCTCAACCAAAACCAGTTCACCTTTTTGGTATTTGATAAATCAAAAGTTGACACCTTTATATCAAGATATGAGCCTTTGAATGTTTCAAACACTGTAATCAAACAGGACATATTTTCGCTGTCAAAGATTAATTTCGATAATAGCATATCAAAAGATTATTCTTCTTTTGCAAAAAACTCAAAACTGCTTGACTCTTCAGACTTCAATCTCGCAATGAATGTCATTAAAGCAACTTATGACAAAAGTGGCGAAGAGTATTTTCACGGCAGTCTTAACTATTTATTCTTTTATAAATGTTTACCAGTAGGTTTTCAAAATAAATGGACACAGACAATTTCGGGAGATTTCAGATTTAACGCTACATTTTTTGCAATTCTAAGAGACAAAAGTGAAATCATCGACAAAATGATATATGGAGAAATTGGTCATTGGGATAATAAATTAAAACCAATTTTTGGAGAACATATCTTCAATGAAATTACACTGGATAAAGCGAAACAGATAAAAGAACTAATAGTAAAAGACAAAAGTTTTGATGATGTTAAGTTTAAAACGGATAGAGATAATTTCATCTATTTTCTAGACAAAACAATTAGTGGCGAATGGAGATTGATTCTGACAGATTGGAATTAAATATGGCTTAAAACAAGATGTATGAGTTCATGCGAGTTTGGTGCCTATCAGAGAGGGTTTTCTTCGTAGAAAGAGCGCCAAATCGTAGATTAAAGAGGATTCGAAGCAGTGTTCATAACTTGTTGGAAATGAAATAGATTGATAATGAGTGTTATTTTTCAGTCAAACAATAGCTAAACATTATTTCCCAGCTATCGAATTCGCATATTTAACATAATGGATGATTATATGCATGTTTGACTTGCTGCAATATAAGGGTATAACAGGAAGATACATTTAAAACTAAATAAAAGAGAATACTAGAAGAAAGAGTTTACTCATTTGAGTTTCAAGGATTTTATTGAATATAATTCTAATTTTTTTTACTATTTACTTAACAAATGTGAAAATAATAATTACTTTTACTTTTGTTAAGTAAATAAATACTACAATGAAATCTTTAAGTTTAGGTGAATTTGAAGAATTGGTCTTACTCACTGTCGCTGCTCAGCACAATGAGGCCTACGGTGTATCTATATTAGAAAGTCTGGAAAAAAATCTAGAAAAGAAACTAAATATAAGTGCTATACATGTTGCACTTAAAAGGATGACTGAAAAAGGATTTGTAAAATCTAGATATGGAGGGATTACTAATGGTAGGGGAGGGCGAAGAAAAAAGTTTTATATAATCACTGCTCTAGGTAAAAGAATGCTGGATCATCAATATGCTATTCGCACAAGTATTTATCAACAAATACCTAAAATTTCATTTGGATGATGAAAACACAACCACCTAAGAGAGCATTAAAATTCCTCCGCTGGTTTTGCCGAGAAGATTATCTGGAAGAGATTGAAGGTGATCTGATTGAGATTTTTGAAATTCAAGTTGAGGATTCTAAAAAAAAAGCAAATTGGAATTTTATTTGGAGTGTGATTAGGTATTTCAGACCTGAGTTTATTAAGTCTTTTAAAACATATACTTCTCCAAATGTGATTGCAATGCTGTTACATAACCTTTTAATCACCTTGCGTACATTTAAGCGCTACAAAGGCTCTTTTCTCATCAATCTTGTTGGACTTTCCACTGGCTTAACCTGTGCTTTGTTAATTTATTTTTGGGTGTATGATGAAGTGTCTGTTGATAAATTCCATAAGAAAGATGAGCGGCTATTTCAGGTACTCAGAAATATTCCAAATGCATCAAATATATTGGAAACCCATGAAGCAAATTCGATACTTTTGCCTCAGTCGCTTGAAACTGAGATGCCAGGTGTTGAATATGTAACACCAGTTCGTCCAACTCCTGAAGGAATTGTTTCAGTAAATGAAAACCATGTTAAGGCAACAGGATGGTTTGTAGGTGAAGCATTCTTTAATACATTTTCGTACAAGCTTATTTCTGGTAATAAATCGCAAGTTTTACAGGAAAAATATGCGGCAGTCATTTCTGACGAGTTAGCGGTTAAGCTTTTTGGTTCCATAGATAATTGTATTGGAAAATCAATTGTATGGGACCTTGGACCATTTGGAGATACACACATAATATCAGGGGTTTTTGAAAAACCTAATAAAAATTCTTCTGCTAAATTTGATTTCGTTGTCACACATGAAATGTTCCTAGAAAAGAACCGAATGGATGTAAATTGGAGCAGCAACCCGATCATGGTTTATTTAACATTAAAGCCTGGAGTAAATAAAAAATCCTTTAATGATAAACTCAATTCATTGTATAAATCTAAGCGTATACATGATGCAGAAAAAGAGGAAATGTTTCTTCAACGATACTCAGAAAGATACTTATTTAATCACTACGAAAATGGAAAACAGAGCGGAGGAAGGATTGATTATGTAATTCTGTTTTCTCTAATTGGAATGGTGATACTTACTATCGCTTGTATTAATTTCATGAATTTATCTACAGCAAGGGCTTCGAGAAGGTTTAAAGAAGTTGGCATTAAAAAAACAATTGGAGTATCTAAAAGGATACTTATGTTCCAGCATCTTGGAGAGTCTCTTTTAATAGCCATTTTGTCTTTACTTGTTGCTGTTACTATTTCTTATTTGTTGTTGCCACAATTTAATCTGTTAACTGGCAAGCAACTAACAGTTTCTTTCAACTGGGACCTTACCATTGGTATTTTGGCGATAGTAATTATAACAGGTCTTGTTTCAGGGAGTTACCCTGCATTCTATCTTTCAAGATTGAAACCAATTCATATATTAAAAGGAAAACTCACGGCTTCCAGAGGAGAATTGTTGATTCGAAAAGGTCTGGTTGTTTTTCAGTTCAGTATTTCTTTGCTATTAATTATTGCAGTTGCGGTTATTTACATGCAAATGAATTTTGTACAATCTCAAAATCTTGGATACAAAAAGGATAATGTAGTTTCTTTTGAAGAACAAGGCAGTTTAAATGATAAACTTGAGTCTTTCCTAAGTGAAACTAATAAGATAGCTGGAGTTGTAAGTGCTTCATCTGTTTCGGAAAGCATTGCAAATATCAACAGTACTTCTTGGGGACATAATTGGGAAGGCAAGTTACCAGGACTGGCAGAAGTTGAATTTTCTGGTTTGAATGTGAATTTTGATTTTTTCATAACAATGGGAATCAAGATAAAAGAAGGGAGATTGTTTTCAAGAGATTTTGGAACTGAGGGTACAAGTGTAATTTTAAATGAAGCTGCTGTTGAGGCAATGGGAATTTCTGATCCAATAGGAAAGTGGATTGAACTTTTTAATACAAGACGTAAGATAGTAGGAATTGTAAATGATTTTCATTTTCAGTCCATGTATGAAGAAATAAGTCCACTATTTATTATTTGCAATCCAAAATATACAAACAAGGTTATAGTAAAAATTGAAACAGGCAAATTAGGTGAAACAGTTGATCGAATAGAAACGCTTCATAAGGATTACAATCCAGGCCTTCCATTTGAATTCACATTTCTGGATGATGAATATCAAGCTCTATATATATCTGAGCAACGTATTGGCCTTTTATCAAAATACTTTGCTTCCACAGCTATTCTTATCTCCTGTCTGGGGCTTTTGGGATTAACAGCTTTTACAGCTGAGCGAAGAATCAAGGAAATTGGTATCCGAAAGATAATGGGTGCCAGTTTGTGGGGAATTATTAGTTTGTTATCTGCAGATTTTTTTAAAATGATTCTTCTTGCAATAGTAATTGCTTTACCAATAGGTCATTTTTTGTCAACAAACTGGTTAGAAGGATTTGCCTATCATATCGAACTGAAATGGTGGCATTTTTCAGCAGCAGGTTTGGGTGTAATCTTGATTGTTTGGTTCACAGTTGGTTTCCAAACTATTAAGGTAGCACTGTTAAATCCTGTAAATTGCTTAAAAGATGAATAGTTTATGAAAACACAACCACCTAAGAGAGCATTAAAATTCCTCCGCTGGTTTTGTCATGAAGATTATCTGGAAGAGATTGAAGGTGATCTGATTGAGATTTTTGAAATCCAAGCTGAGGATTCTCAAAAAAAAGCGAATTGGAATTTTACTTGGAGTGTGATCAGGTATTTCAGACCTGAGTTTATTAAGTCTTTTCAAACTATACCTCTAATTAATTCAGGTATGTATAAAAATTATCTCAAGATTGCATGGCGTAATTTGCTCAAACAAAAGCAGTATGCTTTCATCAACATCAGTGGGCTAGCTGTAGGTCTGACCTGCTTTTTGCTGATCTTTTTATATGTACAGCACGAACTTTCTTACGACCAGTTCTATTCCAATACCGACAAAATTTACCGCGTTTATCAACAACAATCCGGCAATGAATATCTGGGCTCAGACTATTTTGCAGTAACTCCAGCGGGTTTGGCAAGTGCTTTAAAAGCAGAAATTCCTGAAGTTGCTCAGGCTACCTCTCTAGAAGAACAAACAGCATTGTTAGGAAGGGAGGAAAGTTATTTCTATGAAACAGGGTTGCGAGCAGATACTCATTTTTTTGACGTCTTCCCATTTAAAATGGTAAGGGGCAATCCATATACAGCTCTTAACCAAGCGAAAAGCCTGGTTTTGACGGAGTCATTGGCTCAAAAGATTTTTGGGAATATCGATCCAATAGGAAAATCAATTACATACAAGAAAGAACAAAAGTTTATGATAGCCAATATTCAGGAACAGACATTAACTGTTACTGGGGTTATGGTAGATCCTCCGGTTAATTCTTCCCTAAAGTTTTCTTATCTGGCTTCTATCCTCGCTAATACTAGATATGTTGAAGATGTTGAAAAGGAAACTTGGGATAGTAATAACTACCACACCTTCTTTACCTTAGCTGATCATACTACACCATTAGGATTACCTGATAAGCTATCAATCATTCATGAAAAGTATGTAGATTACGGTGAAAGCTTTCCTTATGAAGGTAGCTATTATGTACAGCCTCTCACTGATTTGCATTTAGAAACTCATCTGAATTTTGACATAGGGCTGAAAGGTAATCCACGATATATTCAGATATTTTCTCTCATTGCCTGGCTGGTTTTGTTTCTGGCCTGTATCAATTATGTCAATTTGGCTTTAGCTCGATCTATTAAACGTGCTGGAGAAGTAAGTTTGCGCAAAGTAGTGGGGGCGAGCCGTTTTCAACTCATTACCCAATTTATCAGTGAATCAATCCTGATCACAGTATTGGCCTTTTTGCTGGCTTTAGGACTCACAGACTTGATACTACCTGTTTTTAGTAGTTTTTTAGAACGTACACTCTCATTAAATCTGCTTGAAAACAAATTGTTGCTACCAGGTTTATTGGGTCTTGTCCTTGGGGTAGGCATTTTATCGGGTAGCTATCCTGCGTTTCTAATGTCTTCTCTGAGTCCTGCAACGGCGTTGAAGGGAAATGTAGACAGGAAGTTTTCGAACATTTCTTTTCAACGTTGGCTAATGGTAGGCCAATATGCTGCTTCTGTCATCCTGATCATTGGTAGTGTGGTTATTTACCAGCAGTTTCAGTTTATCCAAAACAAAGAATTGGGTTACAACAAAAACCACATTGTTACATTTCTTGTGAAAGATGAAGTACTAAGTGAACAGTACAAAACGCTTAAAAATGAATGGCTAAGGCACCCTCAGGTAGTTTTAGCAACGGCTTCTACCAGTTTACCTGCCAATATTACTTCTCAGACGATTATTACGGACAAGGCTGTTACTAAAAATGCACTCATCATATATCAATCTCTTGTAGATTATGATTATGCAGAAGTATTTGGCATAAAACTGATTGCGGGTCGATTTTTTTCTCAGGATTACAAAACGGATGCTGAAGAGGCAATTGTGCTTAATGAAACTGCTGCCAAGGCATTAGGCTGGTCACCCGAAGAGGCCATTGGCAAACAATTTATCCGAGACGGTAAAGAAACTATTGTTGGGGTAGTGCAGGATTTTCACATGCATTCTTTGCATTCTCCAATTGCTCCTTTGATGTTACAACTGAATAATGGACTAATCTCTTACATATCGGTGAAGATAAATCCTAATAATCTACAGGAAACTATTATGATGCTAGAGACAACTATAAAACCATATACTTCCTATCCAATAGAGTATCAGTTTTTAGATAACAACATTGAAGAACTTTATCGAACTGATAGGCTATGGGGGAAAATGTTTAGTTTCTTCACCCTTTTATCAATTTTAATTGCAGCTCTAGGTTTGTTTGGTATGGCTGCTTTTAGGGTAAAGCAAAGGACAAAAGAAATTGGTATTCGAAAAACATTAGGAGCATCTGTGAATAGTATCGTAAGTCTTTTATCTCAGGATTTCTTAAAATTAGTTTTGCTTGGTTATATGATTGCCATTCCTATAGCCTGGTATGCTATGCAACAGTGGTTAGCTGATTATGCTTATCAGGTTGAACTATCATGGTGGATGTTTGCTCTAGCCGGATTGTTTGCTATGACTGTAGCATTGTTAACTATAAGTTCCCAATCCATAAAAGCTGCCTGTTCAAATCCTGTGAAATGTCTAAGGAGTGAGTGATTTTGACTTACGGCAAAATAGGGGGTATACTAAGGGCAAACGCATATAAATGAAAAAGTTTTATCTTTCCAATAAATACTATTTTTCATATGCCTACTCCGAGCAGTTACCTATCATCTTTATTACCAAAGCTATCTAATATTGAAGATTTCCGCATGGAACGCAACCAATTATATCCACTTAACGAAATACTATTTCTTACAGTTAGTGCGGTAATAAGTGGATGTAGATATTGGGAAGAGATAGCCGATTTTGGAGAGGAAAAATTAACATGGCTTCGTAAATATCTACCCTTTTTGCAGGGAACACCTTCGCATGACACCCTTAATCGTGTATTTTCTCATTTAGATTATACATCATTTGAGCACTGCTTTATCGACTGGGTTACAGAAGGTTTACTACTAAAAGAAGGAACAGTTATCAACTTCGATGGAAAAAAACTATCCCGTAGTGCTACTAAGAAAGAACAGCAACTACCTGGTAATCAAGGAGGTAAAGGTGCAGTACATTTAGTAGAGGCTTGGTGTAGTGAACTACAAATATGTTTAGGACAATATTATACAGATGATAAATCTAACGAGATAGTCAGTATCCCTGCTTTAATAGATTTGCTAGAGTTAAAGGGAACAGTTATCACCATTGATGCGATTGGATGCCAAAAAAAGATTACAGAGAAGATAGTTAAACAGGAAGCAGATTACGTGATAGGCTTAAAAGCTAATCAAAAGAAGTTACTTCATAAAGTGGAATCCTGTTTTGGTCACTCTGAGTTGAAAGCTGTGGATAGTTGGGATAAAGGACATGGACGGATAGAATGCCGTTCGTGTCGAGTATTACCTGCTCATCTTATAGGAGAAGAGTGCTTACAAGGTTGGACAGGATTAAGTACTATTATCGAAATATCCTCTTATAGAGAAGTAGTAGCTTCAGGTAAAGTAAGTCGTGAGCATAGATATTACATGAGTAGTTTACAGGGTACACCTGAACGGTTTAATCAAATTATTAGAGGACATTGGACGATAGAAAATCAATTACATTGGTCACTAGATGTACAATTTGGTGAAGATTTTAGTACCAAGAGAAAGGATAATGCTGCACGAAACTTTGGTGCTGTTCTCAGAATTGCTACCAGTTTGTTAAAATCTAATAAAGATACGGTTAGTCTCAATAGAAAAATGCTCAAAGCAGCTCGCTCTGATGAGTATAGAGAAACCAGTATTAGATTATAATTTATATGCGTTTGCCCTTGGGGGTATACTTTACATATAGGCACATTATATGCCTTCAAGCACACCCTATTATTGATCATAAGGATTTAGCTACTTCAAGTCTATGTATCTTTGCACTAATTGATAAAAGCCATCAATAATTATTCAAATGCATTAAAAAAATAAAAGAAGAGATAGCTTAATAACATTTTGCTGCCTCCTCCTTCTCAAAATTGATTATTTTTCTATTTTAAGTCTTCTTAATAGCACTTCCTTTCCTCCATGTGATGCAGACAATATTTTCATTCCATTAGAAACATTAATCTGTGTCAAATCTAATTCTAATTGATTATTTCCATCAAAATCACCCTGCCATTCTACTCTCCCGGTAAGATCAATTATTTTTATATTTACCTTATCTATCATATCATCCTGAAAGTTTATATAAAGTTTAGTACTAACAGGATTTGGATATAATGTCATATTATTCTCTCTATATTCTACAATTTGCAAATTGCTGGCTACTCTATTATTACTACTCACCTGAGGTACAAATTTTATAGCGTCTGCCACTACGTATCCTGAAGTTCCGTCATTTCTAATAATCACCTCACCTTGAGCACTAAAATCATAAACACCCAATGAAACCCACTCTGCATTATTTATTTGTTGATTCATATAAACTGTTGAAGTGTCACCGCTATGAATAATATCAAAAGGAACATTGGTAGCTCTATTTGTAAAGGCAAACCACCAACCGAAGACCTCATAACTACCTGGTGCTAATTCTGTACTAAAGGAAACAGATTTACTTGCTTTACCAGCGTTACCATCGTGAAGATAATTAGTACCATGGAGACTCGTAGAACCTGCCTGACTTGTTGTCCAGTTTCCAGTTACGGTGACCCGTTCATCAGTATTATCAATTATAATAGGTTCTACAGGAGTAGTAGATGGAGTACCAAAAGAAATCGCTGGTTTATGAATTTTACCATGAATATGAGCAATATGTACGTCCGCGATTAACGAAGTAGTAGATGGAGTTAGAGACTTATACATAACTGCTCCATTTTGTTTATAATATATAGTATCTGCAATTCTTTCTACTCTGATGATATCGCCAACCGCGTACGCACCCTCGTACCACTTCTTAGCACCATTTTCATATATGAAAATTTGCGGATTGAAATTCGAAAGGTTTATGCAGTAATCTATGGATGTTGATGTGGCATCTGAATTTACTTCCGAAAAGCCTATCCATCTCCCAAATCCCGTTGTATCCACCTCTATTTCAAACCATCCATCTTCCCCTGCCTCTAGTACTTCTACGGAAGCAGCTCCTGCCATAGTATGATAGGTAGAATTTTTAGTTAAATCATTATTTAATTCAACAGTAAGCCCTTCTACATCAGTCCATGTGATTGATGAACTTGCATTTACCGCGTTAGTAGTTACGCTTATTTCTGAACTATAAACTGAATAGCCCGCTGAATTATAACTTCTGACTTTATAAAAGTAGGTAGTTTCGGGAGCTAAACCTGTATTCGTATAACTTTCCACATTGCTGGCTGTGGTAGTAAGCAGGCTATAATTGCTGTTATTCCCTACAGATCTTTCGATCTGAAAACCACTCTCATCGCTAGAATTATCAGACCATGTTAAGTTAACCGAATTATAGGTCACATTAGTAATTGCTAGCTGATCTGCTACTTGTGGAATGCTAACGCTATCTGACTCATTTCTCACCTTAGTGGCAAACCATTCATACAAATTAGGATTATGTAGAGAATGATTAGCTCTATAGGCCCGGGCACTAGCTCCTTGATGACCCACTGACGGATATGACGTCCAAACTGCATCAAGATTTCCCTGACAAGCTTGCAATTTTTCAAAGGTTTTTTCACCCCAGTAAAAAGGATGCTCGGTACGATCCGACTCTCCGTGAAATGCCCACACAGAAATGTTAGCGTCAGCAATTCTACATAGATCGCTGTCATAAGCCGTTCCTGCCACAGGAGCAATTGCTGCAAAAAGATTAGGCTCATTATCAGTAGACGCTGCTGCTTTATAAGTTGCGGCAGCCCCCATACTAAACCCAGTAAGGTAAATTTTATCCGGATTTACATTATAAGTAGCCAATACAAATTCTACAAAAGACTGTACGTTATTACGGTTTTGATTTTCATCTACCCAGCTATTGTAGTTATCGGACTGTTGAGGAGAGAAAACAGCAAAACAAACAGTTTCACCATCCACATCAAAACACATATCATGTCCACCCTGCACAATACTGGGAGGAGTGTTATAACCCACATTGGCAATATTCATCACAGTATTTGTATTGGTAATATCTCCACGTTCTCCCCAGCCATGCAAGAAAATGATGGCCGGAACCTGATCACCGTCAGTGGTATAATTAGGAGGCAAATATTCCAGATAAGCTCTGGTCTGGCCATCATATTGAGCTAGCTTAGCCGTATTTTGAGCCTTTAGTATTTGGAATGATGACACAAGGAAAAGTGCCAAAATAAATTGAAATTTTTTCATTGACTAGAGGTTTTATAGTGTTAGATATTTACAAAAAAAACGTAATTTAATTCAATTTATTGTAACTATATTTAGGGTTATATTTGGATGGTAAAAAATTATATTTGATATTTTTTAATAATTTCTAGGGCTCTAGGGCCTATATAAATAGTATATAAAGAACTGAAAAAATTATTCTGCTAATAGTGAGTTGGTTAATATTTTTATGGTGAAAGCCTAGGAAATGCATATGGCTGCTTAAGATAGTAAAATAAGTATAGTCACATAAGCTTTTTTAATTCAACTATCCAATATAAATAGCTCTCATCTATAGATACTTTAATATAGGTATTTTAGATATGATATATCCAAAAGAAGGTTATAAAAAAATACACTTACTGATTGGAAGAAAAAGTAATTCTCTAAGGAAGGATATACTTGCCTTGTCATTTATTAAAAAATATGTGTGAAACAGGATAGAGACTACTTTCAGTGAAGTTGGGAAAATCATTTTTATGGAACTAGCTATCTTTTTAAATAAATTGATATTGCCAGTTTCTTTACCTTTCAGAAACTGGCAATATTTATAGAATACTTACTCTACCAAAACCTTCAGCACAGAAATTTGCTTTTTGTTTTCTGTTTTGATGATGTAAAGCCCTTTATCTTTTAAAGAAATTTGAGTTGGTTTCGAGAGTGTTTTTTCAAAAACAGTTTTGCCATCGATGCTTGTAATTTGCACAAAAGTTTTTGTGTTTAGCTCAAGGGTAAATTGTCCAGTAGATGGGTTTGGATAAACTTGGATAAGTTCAAGTTCTTGTTTTTTATCCATTGGAGTGGCTAAAATATGTGCGGTAAAATCGATAGAAACATCAGATTGTAAATGGGTTATTTCCTTACTTTCAGGAGAAAATATGTAACCATCAAATTCTGGTGTGATGGTGCCAATCCAGTTTTCATTTTCGGTGGTGGAAAAGCTGCCATCTTCACCTGTTTTCAGAGGATTTGTAAAGCCATTGAGTTTTACATTTGCCAGTGGGTTTCCCTTTTCATCCAGAATTTGACCACTAATCGAATACATAATCGTTTCAGGAATAACAGCTTCTAAAGTGATGTTTTCTTCTAGATCAGCATCTTCAATAGTAAATTCACCAGTATAATCATTAAAACCATCCGCAGAAATGGAATAGTTGTAAGTGCCATTTTTTAACTCATTAATCACCACATCGCCACTAACATCACTGAGATAACTTTCATCATCCATTACAACTTTGGCATTTTCGATTGGATTAGTACCATCGGTAATTTGGAAGATGATGTAATAAAGCGGTTTTTCAATAGGAGTGAGGGTGATGTTTTCTTCTAGATCAGCATCTTCAATAGTAAATTCACCAGTATAATCATTAAAACCATCTGCAGAAATGGAGTAGTTAAAAGTGCCATTTTCTAGCTCATCAATTACCACTTTACCATTAGCATCACTGAGATAACTTTCATCATCCATTACAACTTTGGCATTTTCAATTGGATTAGTACCATCGGTAATTTGGAAGGTGATTGAATAAAGTGTTTCTTCAATAGGAGTGAGGGTGATATTTTTTTCTAGATTATTATCATTAATAGTAAACTCACTAGTATAATCCTTAAAGCCATCTGCAGCTATGGAATAGCTATAAGTACCATTTTCTAGCTCATCAATCACCACTTTACCGTTAGCATCACTGAGATAACTTTCATCATCCATTATAACTTTGGCATTTTCTATTGGATAAGTACCATCAGAAATATTGAAGATAATGCTGTAATTTTCGGTATCTACTGAAGAAGCTATAAAGTTGTTTTCGGTTGAATCTTTATACAATTTATCAAACTCAATATAGGCGGGAGAAAAGCTATAATTGCTATCTACAGCACTCACTTTACCAGACCAACCTCCTAATACTTCTACTGAATAATGCCCATTTTCATCTGTTTTCACCTCAATTGGAAAACCTACTACAGGTGTATTTTTAATAGGATTTCCTTCTTTATCGATAATTGAACCTTCTAATAAAATTTTATCAGATTGAGCCAGCCTTAAACCTGCATAGGTAATATGTTGAGCGCCACCCAAATAACCTCTTCGCTTTAACCTCAATATTGTTCCAAACCGACTATTGGCATCGCCTCCTCTAGTAGAAGGACCTAAATTTGATTTGGTTTGGCAAACAGGATTAAATGAATCACTTATGCTATAATAGTTTTCATTATAATAGTCCTGACAAATTTCATTTACATTGCCAGTCATGTCGTATATATTTAATTCATTTGGGTTTAAAGACCCGACTGGAGCAGTATTTTTCACATCATCAATTCCACCATGCATGCCATGTACTGCCACTTCAGTATAATCATTACTGCCAGCAAATTTGTAACCTTCACTTTTATTGCCCCCTAAAGCAGCAAACTCCCATTCTGCTTCAGTTGGTAATCTATAGCCAGCCCAATCTGCAAATTTTAAAGCACCATCATGATACATATGTCGAACAGGATGGTTTGCGTAATTGGGATCCACTTCATAATTAGTTCCATTCCAGATAATCGGTGAATCATACCCAGGTTCATAGCCAATATTATCTCTTTCTGATAAATCGCGAGTAGCATCAAAAATCAAACAAAGTGTGCTACTATTATTGAGCACAACTGCCTGATAAGGAAATGATTTTTGCCTATGTGATCTAAATGAATTTGCAAAGTGGGTAAATGGTATGATGGAATTTAAAAATTCCACATATTGCTGGTTGGTAACTTCGTATTTGCCTATTTTGTAATTGCTTAGGGTTACAGCATGAGCAGGGTTTTCATTTGTGATATCCCACCAAATTTCAGTACCTATATCTGTAGTTAAAATATATTCTTTTGTAGCATCAGATTGTCCCATCATAAAAGTACCTCCTTCCACCTCCACCATATCGATAGATAATGTAGTTGGTGGGTTATTCCAACAAGAAAAATAAGAGATGGACGAAGTATCTGAAAGCCCTGTTTCATCTTTTACCACTACTTTCCAGTAAAGCATTCCATAGGTGCTAAATGTATGTTTGTAACTTGTGGTTTCCAGATTAGTGGCAACCAGCGTTTGCGGATCAGGCTCTTGTGCAGCATAAATATCATATTTAAGCACATCTCCATCTTTCTCATAAGCTTCTTCCCAAGTGAAATTGATCGTAAAACCAAGATTTTGGGTGTCTAAATTCATCATTAATGGGTCAGGAACGGGATAAATCAAATCACCTATTTGAGGAGGGTCATTATAATAGTTTCCAATGGTAAAACTATTGCTTTCAGAAATGACAGCATCACTACTATATCCGTCAACTGCTGCCACTAAAAACTGATAGTTTAATTGATCTACCAATTGATAAGGAATGGTGTAAGTGGTATCTGTAATATTGCTAGCAATAATTGAAGTAATATTGTTTTCTCTTTTTAGATAGACATGGTAAGAAACCTCATCTCCATCAGGATCAGTGCTTTTATTCCAATGCAAAGTAATGTTTCCATTTTCGGTGGTGCTTCCGTCTGTTGGAGAAATTAATTTTGGAGCATTTGGTAACTTGTTTGGTTTTCTCGTTTTAAAAGTAAAAATATTACTTTCTAAATTGAGTCCAGATGCACTTTTAGCGACTATTTTCCAGTAATAAGTGGTGTTAGTTTCGAATGTGTCTTTTATGTTTATATAGTTAGCAAGGTACAGTTTATCATCTCCATCTTGAATATTACTTGAAAAGCTGAACTCGGTAGCATCATCATTCAGAGGGCCGTCTACAATTTCTATAGCTGATCTAAAAATTGGTGGATTGGCATCTTTACCAAGATAGATATCATAAGTAAAAGTTTCATCAGTGTTTTTAGGAACAAACCATTCTAAATATATCATGGAAGTATCCACTTTATCAAAATTATCAGATGGATTATAAGCATCTGGTGGAATAGGTTGCGCATAGGTTAAATGGAAGATGCATAAAATTATTGACAACAGGAGTAAACGTTTTTTCATTTCTTTAGAAGGTAATAGCTAATCGTTGATAATACATAGTAAGTGCTAGTAGAAAGATTGTTGTAAAAGTGCATTTTTGTGGTAAAATGCCCATTTTAGGTACGATTAGGGATTGAGAAATGCTCAAGATTTTACAGAATAAAGAAGGAGACAGATGTAACTATTTATGGGTTTGTTTGGTATAATTCTAAGAGGAGGTGCTTTGTGGAAGCTATTTGGGTGGACTGGATGTGTTATTAGTGAAAGTTAGATGTGATAAATTTGTGAGTTTTACAAATAATTACTCTGTTATCAAACCAAAATTTATAGTAAAATTGGGATAAATATATGTATTAGTAAATAGGTATATTATTTATATCCTCTGTTAAATTAAGTAATAGCGTTTTAAAGTTGGCTGCGATAGTTGTACAAAGTATATTGATTTTTCTTACTGTGATGATTGCAATCCTGTTATATGCACTTCCATCAGGCAGAAAGAAACAAAATCTTCCGCTCTGTTTTTTTCTTTTATTAACAGCTCTCCATAGTCTCACTGATCTTACTATAGATTCACCATTGTTTGGTTCTGCAAAGATTCATTTAGTTGTTGGTCCATTTATATTCCTTTATGCACCGCTTCTGTATTTTCATTATTGTAGGTTGTTCGATGTGGAAATAAAAAAGGTAGAATCACACTTTGCTATTTTTGGGATTTTCCTAGTTTACCATCTCCTTTGGGGATTCTCACATACTATTTTCTTTGCAGTTTTCAGTATGCAATATCTCTATTATTCAATATGGATTGGCAGGTTAGTGAAGATTAGACAAAAGGAAAAGCCGATAAAAAGAATATGGATTTTATTCATCACTTACTCCTTCGGCTTAGTCTGGTTATTTGCTATTAGTGCGAATGTTTTTTCTCAATTAAATTATGAGCCACTGGCTAGTTGGACCGAATTGATTGCATATATCAGTGCAGTTATACTTTTCTGTGGATTTATTTATTTTACCATGTCTCAACCCAGCTTATTCATGCAGGTACGCGTTGCTGTTTCTAATCAAATAAGATACGAGGAGTCAACCGACAGACGAGTAAAAAAACAAATGCTGACACTAACTGAATTATTAACTAAAGAGAAAATATTTTCAGATCCTGAGCTAAATCGAGAAATACTTGCCCAAAAGTTGGGTATGGACGTCCAACAACTATCCAAAGAGATTAATCAACATTTTAAGATGAATCTTTCTGAGTTGATTAACCAATATCGCATTAGCGAAGCAAAAATACTCTTGCAGAATCAAGAGTTAAACATTAAGGAAATTTACTATAAAACAGGGTTTCAATCTCGTTCTGCCTTTAATAATGCTTTTAAGAAACAAACCGAAAAAACTCCTTCAGAATATAGAAAAACGCTTTAAGAGATAGTTGAAAATTATTTGATTAATCTAAAAAATCGGTAAGTTATTTTAAAGAATTGCTACTTAACAATGTGAATTTATTTTAGTAGCTCTACTAAGTTGTTCTGATTTCTAAATCAGAACATCGGATTCAAGGTATTTTTATTCATTTGCCACGTCCAAATATTCAACGCAAATGAAGTTAAATCTAAAAAAATATTTATGTAGTATTATTGGCTTAGTATTTTTTACCTCAACTGTACGAGCTCAAGTGATACAGCCTGATACCAATCAGCATCACATTATTCAAACAGGTGGTGGCTTTGATCACAGTCTGATCGCTTTACATCTAGGGTATTCGCGCTATTTATCAAAATTCCGGTCGGCAGTGTTCACAGAGTTTACCCAAAGTAGTGCTTTACTAGGAACCGGTAATCACCGCACAAGGCTGGGGGTGATACATTGGTTACCACTTCATCAGCACTGGGCACTTCAAGGTAAAATAGCATTGGTTTATACACAAAGTGATAATGTAGCTGGAAAGTACAAGGCACTGGGCTATCAACTAGATCTTACCCTATTGTATCTTACCAAAAAAGGGAGTTTAGGATTTGATGTTTCTTATAACCCTTTTTTTGCCACACATATCATCCATTCTGATTACTGGAAAGAATATCTTTATGAGGATGCCAAAGATGGATGGTACAGCACAACAGTCAGAACTTTCCGTATTGGGGGAGTAGTCAGCCGATACCTTAACAAAGTACAATCGTTGGAAGCTTCTCTAAAAGCTGGATATCAGACCAATGGAAAATACGACAAATTAGTGCCTGGTATTTATTTTAATTTTCATCTAAACTATAGACTCCCATGAAAAAATACAGCACATTTATACTGATCTATTTTGTTATCTTATTTTGTAGTTGTGAAGAGTTAGACCCGGCAGAACCGGGAAATATTGTTCCAAAAACAGTAATTGATGATCCTTCCCTTACCAACCTAACTTTATCTGGTACCACTATTCATTATGCTAGTTATGGGAATCCTGCCGGGACTAAAATTTTTGTACTGGAAGGTGGCCCAGGTGATGATTTTCGTTATCTACTTGATTTGAATCAATCGGTAAATGGATGGAGTTTACTAGATGATTACCAAGTGATTTATCACGATTACCGAGGTTGTGGTCTGTCAGCTAGACACCCCAAAAGTGAATTAACAATGGCATATTCACTTACGGATTTAGAAGAATTGATTGACTATTTCTCTCCCGATCAGGAAGTTATTCTCATAGGTCATTCACATGGAGCAGTAGTAACTGCTCAGTACATAAACGCACACCCAAATAAGGTAAAGGGAGCAGTTTTGATGGAACCAGGAGCTTTTTCAGTAAATATTAATGAACATTTACCTGCTGCTAATGATGTTAATTTGCTGGGAAAGGACATCAATCAAATTTTATGGATTAAACAACTCATTGGCCTAGATGATCATGAAAAGGCAGATTATTACTACGGTATTGCCAGAGTGAATGCTGATAGTGAAAATCGAGGTGAAACATGTCCTTCAAAAAACTTTAGAGGCGGAGCTGCTTCAGCTATTGCCATTGCTATTGAAGAGGTAAATGACGGAGATTATGACTTTACAACTAAGCTATCTCAATACAATCAGAAGGTTCTATTTATTAGCAGTGATGAAAGTGACTTAGGTTACGATTTTCAACAAGAATACCAGGTGCATCTTTTTCCTAAATACGAACATATTAAAATAAGTGGTACTGGACATAATGGACTTATAAACTGTAGAACGAGCGAGACATTAGGCTACATTAAACAATATATTGAACTATTGTGACTTACGACAATATAAGGCTATACTTTACATAAAGGCACATTATCTATATTTACTGCTGAGATTCATTCTTCTTATTCATAGTGTTACTTTTTGTGTAATGCTAATTCAGAATGGGACATCTTTAGAAAAGTCTACTAAGTCTCTGTCCTAAATTTGAAAAGCTCACAGAACAGGTCATAAATTACCTTTACATTAATTAATAGCCTATCAACCATTATCAATTTATGAGTAGTAAATTAAATGATTAACTTTGATACTTAAACCTTAGCTATGAACACAATGTCAAAAATACTTTATTTAGCATATACTTTAGTTTTTATATTTATCTGTAGTTGTACTGCTCAAATTCCCGAAAATGATGGATTTGCAGATGCACAATTTCGTCCTGTAGAAAATAAGCAAGAGGCAGATTATTATAGAATTTATGAACGTTTAGATAGTCCTGGAGCATTAAATATAAACCCCAATTATACAGATCTTAGTTTTGGAAGCGATGGCTATGGAGGCTTTTTTAACGCACCTACGAATGACTTCGAAACAAGTGTGATTTCCTTTTATGATTTTAACAATAACTTAGTGCTAAAGGGAACAGGTACTACATCCAGAATGCTACAAACCTTTATACTTGATGGTCCAGCGGTTTGGTATGAAAACGATCGTGTAGTTAAAAGAGGTTATTTTAAAGAAAATCTAGTAACAGGAATGCTAAGCTATCTTGATGAATCAGGCAATGTTATTGATCAAAAAATTATGCTTGGTAGCAAAGAGTTTAAACCCAATATCAGTAAACAGCTTTTGGGGCATTGGGTATGTAACAATCCGCGAATTAAACGAGGAGGAGGCTATTTTAGTGATGAGATTGATACCAACTTGGCTTTGCACAACGAATTTACTAATCAAGGAACTGTTGCTATTTGGAAAGAAATGAAAGAAGTTGTTTATAAAGGCTTTTTTTATGATGGCAAAGAGAATGACAACATCATTAAATCATACGTCTATATTTCTTACGAAAAAGAATCAAACACAAAAGGGGTATTACTTTCCTACAATAACAAAGGTGAAGTTGTAGCTAAAGAGCAAATTGAATTTATAGATGCAGACACTTTTACTTCAACTGCTACAGAGCATCCTAATCCTGAGCTTGTGGGCAAAATTTATAAATTCGAAAGGATTTAACTGTAGGTAAGCATTTTTTAGGGATACTCATCAAATTGAGTATTCTTACTAATATAAAATTTAGTAGCAATAGTCTTTTTACCCATTCCTTGAGAAAACAAAGTCTTTACTTCTTTAAGTATAAGTGCATATCCACTTTTTTTGGATTAAATAGTATAAAACTTGCTATAAAAACTGATGAAATTATTACATAAGACAGTGTCCTTGACAAAACTTATTGCTTGTATTCTTAAATCAATTGGTCTATTTTAGGTTTATTAGATATTTGTTTAGAAGTATAAGGCATGAAAATAATATACGAAAGCTCATACATGATTTCTAAATTTGATTCATCAAACAAACTGATGGAAATTGTTTGGCAATCTGCAACAAAATATATGCTGGGAGCACAATTTCAATCTGAGATCTTAAGTTTTTTTCAACTTCAAACTCAATATAAAAGCGAAAAAATTCTCATAGATGAAAGGTTGTTTGCATTCAAAGCACCAGTAAGCATCGAACAATGGATGTTGGGTATACTTGATAATAAATCTGATTACCATGCTAAGAAAATCGCAATTGTTGTGAGCGAAGATATTTTTCAAAGAGCAGTTTCAAAAAAGATGGCTCAGAAAGTAGAGATGCAAAATGTAAGTACCATTTTTTATACTGATAAAGATAAGGCAAAAACTCAGTTGTTAGATGATAAAAAAAATCATTATTCAACAGACTATACTACTTTAGTCTCTAGTATTCTTTTATACAAATAGAAGTGACTTACGAAAAAATAGGGGTACACTTTACATAAAGGTACATGATACTGCTTTATGATTTTAAGCTCCATTTATAATTAAATATATAGTGTAAAAAATATAGAATACTAAAAGTACTCCTGCTTCCCATCGATCTAACTTTTTTTGTTGTCCTGTGAGCATTGCAAGAAACAAAAAAACAGAACCACCAATCAAAACATATATATCCAAATTAAAATCTGAATTATATTTTATTGGGTTAATCAATGAACTTATAGCTAAAATTAAAAGAATATTGAAAATGTTAGACCCAATTACATTCCCAATTGCGATATCACTATTCTTTTTAAATGCAGCAACAATCGATGTGATTAACTCAGGTAGAGAAGTACCTGCTGCTACAATCGTCAAGCCTATAATTTTCTCACTCAGACCTAATTTACTTGCAATAGAAATACTGTTAGCTACAACCAGTTGGCCACCTAAAATTAACCCAACTAATCCAACTATAATTAAGAGCCAAACTTTTAATGTTGATTTACTTTTAAACTCATCATCTAAATGTGGATCATTTTTCATTTGATTGAAAATGTAAATCAAGAAAATAGAAAATAAAATGAGCATTAATAATCCATCTATTCTACTAACATAAGTTTGTCCTACAAACACAAAATCGTTAAGTAGTAATAAAAGGAATACTGACACAATCAACGACATTGGAATTTCTTTCCAGGCCGTAGATGCTTGAACAACAATTGGAAAGATTAATCCTGATAACCCAAGAATAATAAACAAATTGAAGTTATTACTGCCAACGATATTTCCAATTACAATATCTGAATAGCCGTTTATAGATGCGATAATATTCACAATTAGTTCAGGGGCTGAAGTGCCAAAAGCTACAATGGTCAATCCTATTGCCAAGTCTGATACTTTATATTTTTAGCTAAAGCAGAAGCTCCATCCACAAGCCAGTTTGCTCCAAAAATTAAACTGGCAAATCCGATTACAACTAATAAAGCTGGAAATAACATAAAGTTTCGATTCAAAATAAAAGATTAATCCTAATAATTTAGGTTACTGAATTATTTTAAATAGTCACTAAAAACCACAATAATATTATAAATGAGTGTAACCTTCTTGAGTCTATCTTGACTTACGGCAATATAAGGTTACCCATAACATAGAGACATATTATTTTCTTTAGATGGTGTCATTTTAAGGATATAGTAGTGTTATACATATCCAATCGTACTACTACGCCAGATTACATAGTTGTGTATTCGCAGATATCTTTCTGAAATTTCATTCTATAGAAGTATCTAAATTTTTATAGCATTACAAAACATTTTCCGAGAATGTATTAATTACACTAGTGAAAATAGCTAATGTCTTTTTTGAAAATTAATTAATACGAATCAGAAAAAGCTATATTTTTTAACTATACTACGAAAAGCTGAAGATACATTAAAGTAGTAAGCAAATGTTTTTTGCTTTAGGATATATATTAACAATTAATTTGTTTAAGAAATATGATGCTATACATAAAATATATGGTGAGCTTAAGATGTAAGATGATGGTAAAAGCAGAATTGGAAAAATTGGGTTTGCATTATGTTGTACTTGATTTAGGTGTAGTAGAAATATTGGAAAATATATCAAAACATCAATATGATAAATTAAAAATAAATTTACTTAAATCAGGCTTAGAGTTACTAGATGATAAAAAGAGTATTCTAGTTGAAAAAATAAAAAATATAGTAATAGAAATGGTTCACTATTCAGATGAATTACCCAAAGGGAATTATTCAGATTTTATTAGTGAAAAATTAAATTATGATTATACCTATTTAGCTAATACTTTTTCAGAAGTAAAGGGAATTACGATTCAGCAATTTATCATTCTACACAAAATAGAAAAAGTAAAGGAATTACTTTTATATAATGAACTCACCCTTTCAGAAATTTCTTACAGACTTAATTACAGTAGTGTAGCTCATTTATCTAATCAATTTAAAAAGATAACTGGTTTAACACCTTCATTTTTTAAAGCAATGAAGAAAAAACGTAGAAATAATTTAGACGATCTATGATATATGTAATAGTATAATATTACAATGTAAAGCATTCATTAATAAGAATACATACATTTGGTGTAACTACAATATTATTTCATTAAAACTTAATGAATATGTCTAAACAAAAAGAAGGTAAAGCCAAAAATGGTAAAACCCAACCTCAAAAAAGCTTAAAAGAAAAAAGAGCCATTAAGGCAGCTAAGCGAAAAGATAAGAGGCATGAAGATTAAATAACATATAACAATGAAAGCATCACAAGATTTTTTATAAACTAACTATATGCTTAACATTTTTCCTACTTATATTCAGACTTAATGTTTAGATATAGATAGGATTTTTTTTTGAATTTGATAGTACATGTTTAAAAATTTAAGGCTTTTTATTATCAATTTGTTGCATTTATGTAATTTATATTTTTTTAGTAGATAACCTTTAATTTTCATTGAAGCTAATTTTAGTAATTTAAACAGGCTGTTTTAAAGATGGCTATATTTGAGATGATGCATAAAGACAAAAAATCATATAATTCAGATAAGATAATAACTGAACACCATAGAAAAATAGCTAATCATTTAGATAAAGCTGCAAAATATCATCTTGAAGCGGCAAGTCTCTATGAAGTGGGACAAAATATCCAAGCTGCACAAAATATAATAGCCGCACAAGGACACCTATTAATTGCTAATGAAACGCAACATGAGATTGTACGTCTGCATGCTTTAGAAGATGAAATACAGTAAGTTTTAATTTTAGATTACTTTATTCAGTATGTTGTAACTTGGTAAGTTTATATGTCATAAGAACAAAAAAACAAAGTATACATCTGAAACAATAAAAGGTTGAGCCATAAACAGATCTGGTGGGTGTAGGTTCAACTTCTCATCTAGTTTAATATAAGCTAAATCTTCATTACTATTTAAATAAAGTCTCACCCCAATAGATATCTATGATTTCTATAACTCTTAAAATAGATATGTAATACTTTAGGCTTTGTGAAAGATTACATTTGACAGATTGATTTTTACAATGTTTTTATGATAAAAATGAAAATCGAAATAGATAACAAATTTAAGGAAGGCGATGTAGTCTTTTCAAAAAAAGATACGTCTTTAAAGCTAATTGTGAGACGCTATACAAAAAAGATCTATTACTGTAAATTTCCTGATGAACCTAATCGAAAAGAATTGGTTTTTTTCGAAAGAGAGTTATTTTCGAAAGATGATAAAAACCTTTAAATAATGAGTGTTTATTAAACAATCTATTGTTTTAGGTTGATTACTTTATAGAAAAAATTTGTAATAATTTTTGTGAAATTGTAGCAATCAACAAATTTTGTTGATGTATATTTTTACTATACAGAATTTTAAATGAAATTCATCAAAATGAGCTATTCTTAAATTATTTACCATTTTATATAAGCATTAATGCTGTCTATTTTAGTTATCAAAATGTTAGATAATTAAATAGAATGATAGTTTTATTTTTAAAAACAATGTTGATAATGGTACAAATAACACTAAGTTTTTTTTTAGCGAATATTTTGTTAGTGTGTATTACCAGAGGTGTTTTACGATACAGAAAAATAAAAAAATATAGTTATGCTTATTACGATTCATATCCTTTAGGTTTCATTGGTAAATTATACCATAATTTCTATCATCAGCTTTTTAAATTAGATACAGTTTACATTTCATTTATTTTAACAGTATTCGAAATATTTATTTTTGTTATAGAAAAGTGATTTCTTTCTTAGAAAAAAATTCTTCATAAGTCACTATGCACTAGTTTTCTATTAGATTAAAGAGACTGTTTTTCGCAGTTATAATCTTTTTTTAAAAAGAAAATTTCATAAGAGAGAGATATTTGAAATTTTGTCAATTCCAAACAATGTGTTTCCAATAAGCTATTTATAAAAAAAAGCTTGATTAGAAAAATCAGGCTTTTTTTTATAAATAGCTAGTAGGTATCACTAGCCAGAAGTTTTAGAAATTAGCATTCCAGTCAATCTATATTTATCATGAGTTAAGTTTTTAACACATGCCCAAAGGTTGAGAATTTTAATGGATAATGCTTTACATAAAAAAAGTAATATTTGTATTATTCCTCTATTTCTAATTTTCCATAGCAATGATTTAACTATGCAGTCATTACCTGGAAGGATATATCAAATGTTTGATTTTATCCAAATAAAATTTGGTGTTTTATATCAATTTTAAAATTTTTTGCTTAAAAAAGCATAAACATTTGTGTCATATGATACATGATTAAGTAAATGTTACAAGAAATAAAACCTGTTTAATATTTGTAGAATTAAGAAAGGTATTTCGAATAGAAATATTAATGCTGAAAGCTAACAACAATAATTATTATTTACAAAGTGTGAAGCATGTAATTTGTTTAATTTAATATGTAACATATTCTATTAGTAAAATACCGATCTTTATTGAACACAAGTTTTCTTGGGTTTTATAGAGTTTTAATTGATTTCAGGAATGAATAAAAAAAACTCTATAGAATCAATATTAGGTTTTAATAAGACATTATTTGTAACAAATTTATATGAGAATATTAAGAAGTTGGAGAGAACAAAAGGTTATGCTTAAAAGGAGATTTCCTATTTTATGTGATAAGGATTTCGACTTTATGGATGGGCAAAGAGAGTGTATGCTAGATAAACTTTCTGCTAAACTTAATAAAACTAGAGAAGAACTTGAATTGCTTTTTGCCGAATTACAGACCTACTAAACAAAAACTAAGAAGAAAACATCAAGAGCAAAGAGCTATTTAAACATCATCATTATCAAATATTTAAAATTTATAAAAAAACCAAGAATATTGATTTTGCAAACACCTTACAAACAAGGTTAGGTGATTATTTAAAATGAAAAAATAGGAATTGCAATATGATAGTAAAAACTTTTTTTATACTTAGTGCCATTTATAACTCTTAATACAGGAACTGATAGTAGCATATTATTGCTATTTGTATTGTATGTCACCAGTGGGTTAGGAATTGTAATGGGGATTTTGTAAGATGTCATAATAGATTACATTCAAAAAAACTTACAATTGACAAGTATGTTAGATATTCAAAGACTTTTATTGGGTCATTCAGAGTAGGCATTTTACATGAATGTTATTTTCAAACATCTCATTACTGATATATCATTTTCTAAGACTAATAAAAGGAGAGAAATAGTTACACCTACTAATAACAACTGTTAATTATACTTCTCGAAGAAGTTTTTTTTCTTGGCATATCAAAGATCTTAATTCCTAGATAGAAAACTATTTATTCCCAAGTTTCTGCGATGTACGTTACTAAAAAAATGTTGGATGATGTTCCTAAGATAGTATGATTGTATAGTATTCATTATCACTTTAAGAAATATTTCTTAGTCGCCATATAAGTTCATAAAAAATACAACATGCTTAAGTTAGTTAATATCGAAATAGCAAATTAACATTTTATAAGAATAATTTCACACAAAATAACTTTAAATAAAATCATAATGAAAATTGCAAAAGATGATATTGAGGTAAAAATGGAGCTGTTATTCGACAGAAAACTGATTTTGGAGATGCTACTTGGCTATTTAGGATCAAATAGCGCCAGTTAAAATGGAATGATCCGGATCATCCTCACTTTTAGTGGTATCATTTCAAGAGGAGTTCAAAACTCGTATTTTGAGTAAATTGTCGGAATTAAAGCTGGCTCTACCATACATTTACCTTTTTATGTTCTTCAATCTATTCACTTAACAATTACTATAATTCAGATAAATACCCTCTTCTACAACTTCATTATCGTTTTGCAATGAGAGTTTTTTCACAATCCTAAAAACTGCTGAATTAGACAGTTCAGCTCCTTCTTGGCACAACTCTTTCAGTATTTTCTTGATACTATGCTCTCCATTACGGGAAAGCCGTCTCAAGTGTAAGGCAGCCGATTGGCACCAATAAAACACAGGTTTATGTACAAGCTATTGGTGGTGGTGGAAATTACCAATACAAGCTTTCAAATATGCCTGAACATGCTTACTCAAATGATTCTATATTTCTAATTGATAATAACTCAACAGTTCAAATTGATGTAATATCTCAATATGGATGCAGTAAATCGATAATAGTAACTACCCCAACCTTTACTCCTGAGGAATTAGCTAATGCGGGTAAACAGGGGACATGCATTTTAAATGGGTTTAATGCCTTTTATCATATTCTAGATGAAGAAGGAAACATGATTGCCAGCATCAATGATTTAGGCAATAACTTAGGTGTAATTACTGCCGAAGTACGAATAGATGATGATGTTAAAAGTCATAATGGAGAACATTATATGCAACGTAATTATAAAATTACACCTCAGTTTAATGGACAAGCAGCTAAGGTGAGGTTATATTTTACCGAAAATGAACGAACTACTTTAAAAAGAAAAAGAAGTGGTAGTAATTATGATGTATTAATTAATGATGAAACTAGCTATCAAGTAGCAGAAACGAATTCTACAAATACTTCACAGGAGAATACCATGGAATATACCATTGCCAAATATGATGGAGATGCCCCAGGTACAGCTAATGAGACATTTTTAACGTCTCAAGCTCAATCGAATGGTTTTAAAACGGAAAGGCATTATGTGGAATTCACAGTACCAAGCTTTTCATCTATGTATTTACATGAGCAAAATGAATTACTACCTGTACAACTAATCAGCTTTAATGCTACCGTTAAAAACCAAAAAAATGCCCTTCTTTCTTGGCAAACTGCTTCAGAGACAAACAATAAGGGTTTTGAAATTCAACGAAGTGGGGATGGATACAACTTTGAATCAATTGGTTTTGTAAAAGGAAATCAAAATACACAAACAAATACTTCTTATTCATTTGTAGATGAGAACTTAAATGGATTATACTATTACAGACTCAAGCAGATTGATAAAGACAACTCCATATTCTATTCAAGAGTAGTAAAGGTTAGAATAGAAAGGCAAGATGAGTTATCTGTAATAGCCTTTCCTAATACACTTCAAGATAAATTACAGCTTTCAGTAAATAATGCTGTAGGTACAAAAATAAATATATCCATTATTAATGCCGAAGGAAAGATAGCAATGAAAAAGCAGCATGCAAGTGATGCTTTAAATACAAAATATACAATCGATGTAGCGAGCCTTCAATCAGGTATTTATTTTGTGAAAGTGTCTACAATCGATCAGTCATCAACTATTAAAGTTGTAAAAAATTAGGTTTGTTGATTATTTGTATTTGTAAAGGGAAAACAGTTGTCTCTTTGAGTAACTGTTTTTTGTTTTTCTTTTTAATTATTCAAATATAACTTGAAAGACACTCTATCTTGTTAAGGAAACTTTCAAATAGAAAATCTATAAAAGGACTGTTGCATAATAATCGGAGTTCTGCTTTGACTCCATTCTTATTCCTATTTTTAATAGACTGCCAAGTTTAATAACTAAAACGGCAATATCGTATACCATTTAGCCATGTCAAATTTAAGTATTTGTGTTTTTAAAAATTCTTTTGTCAGAATTGATTATTATTCTTCTGAACTCTTATTAGAAATCACTTGGTTACCATTAACTGAGCATATGACAAAAAAAGATTATCAGGAATGCTTGACTTACGGCAATATAAGGGTACATTTTACATAAAGGCACATTATGTGCTTTTTTATACAACTTGCTCAGTTGTTTAAACTCAAATTTGATTTTTTGCATTTGGGTTATAGAGCCGGAGGGATTTGAATAAATACAAGTCATATTACTGATAATCAATTTCTTGTAAAGAAAAAGATAAAGTTTAGTCAAACAATCGAGAAGCAAAATAGCCTAAAAATGGTAGCTTAAGTTAGTTTGATGAAAAAAATATATAGGGATATATGTAATTCCCAAGTAAATACTATCTTTTTGTCTCTATAGCGGATTTGTAATTAGACCCAAATAGCAGGTTTTATTCTCCCTGGAAATGTATTTATGAAAATCAACAAAGACACACAAAAAGATGCGTTAAAATCAACAATTGCATTTAATAAACTGATGGTAATAGTGCCTGAAAGTTTTGTGTTGGAGTTGGTTTGAAAGGAAAAGTAATTTTTAGCCTGATAGAAATTGACAATATTACTAAAAAAGGTGTAGATGGCATTGCGAGTCCACTGGATAATTTGGATGTTTGAGATAAGAGAAATAACGCGCATGTGGGCGTTACACAAATGTTGAACTAAACCTCCTTGCAGTCGGTGGGATTCCAATAATGATTAAATTGAGTTTTTAACTTAAAGTAATCATCATGAAAAAAAAGTCAGTCCCTTAAGAGAAAGGTTCATCCAAGAACTCACCTATCGTAGTTATAGTCCACATACCATCTATACCTATCAGTGTATGCTCACCAAGATTGGTGGGTTCTACAATAGATCACCCGAGCTATTGAACCTAGAGGAGATCAAACATTATCTGTATCATTGCAAAGAAAAGCAAGGTCTTTCCAGTTCATTTATCAATCAAACGGGGTTTCCCAAACAATAAGTGCCCTACGCATATTGAGACGCGATGTACTCGGAGAAAACTGGGAAGATGGCCTACGTTTACATAGACCTCGAAGAGCGCGGATGCTCCCAGTAATATTATCAAGGGAAGAAGTGAAGCGTTTGTTGTCTATGATAAGCAATCCTAAACACAGGGCACTAGTGGCAGTACTCTATTCCAGTGGGATAAGGATGAGCGAACTCCTATCATTATACCCAACTGACATAGATGCCGACCGCATGGTAATACGAGTAAGGCAGGGCAAGGGAAACAAAGATAGAGAGACTATATTATCGAAAAAGACCCTTGAGTTGTTACGTGAGTATTACCGCCATGCTTATCCCAAACCGACCAAATACCTTTTCGAGGGGATGGGTAGGCCAGGTTTGAAATATTCAGCTAGTTCAGTGAGGAAGATATTAAAAAGAGCTGCTAGACGTGCGGGAATCGAAAAAGAAATCGGAACCCATATCCTTCGTCATACCTTTGCCACACACATGTTAGAACAAGGCACCAACCTGAAGATATTACAGCAATTACTGGGGCATAAGTCTTTAAAGACCACCATGGTATACCTACATGTAACCATGACGGATAGTAGGGTAAAAAGTCCATTTGATGAGCTATGAGCACTGTATCAGAAAATGTGAACAGGCGACAAGGACTCGAGTTGTCCGATATCTTCCGTAGGTACGGTGAAGATTTCCTTTTCTCGCACATGTTATGTCCGGATCAGTTAAAGGCCTATCATGCCATCCGTGATTGTAGGACAGTGGCGATGGGTGGTCATGTGGAAGGTTGCGATCATTGTACCTACCACAGGAATGCTTATAATTCTTGCAGAAATCGGCATTGCAACAAATGCCAGTATGCCAAGCAATTGCAATGGGTGGATAAACTCCAGGCTAATTTACCAGCATGCAGTTATTTTCATGTGGTCTTTACTATTCCCCAAAGTCTCCATAAGCTGTTCTATATCAATCAACGGGTGTGTTATGACATGTTGATGAAATCCTCGTGGCAAGCGGTAAAGAATGTAACTGCCATGCCAAGGATTATCTTGGTGCCAGAACAGGTGCAGTGTCCGTATTGCATACATGGGGTCAATCGTTAACCTACCATCCTCATGTACATCTGCTGGTGCCTGCAGGGGGTATCACCGATGACGGAATGGAATGGAAAGATGCCAAGGATTATCTTGCGCCAGTCAAAGTGCTTTCCAAGGTATTCAGGGGTATCTTTTGGGAATGGATCTGTAAGTATCTTTCAAAGGAAAAGATAAAACTCTCTGATGATCTGATAGACAAAGTTGATTTGAAAAAGAAGATATATGAAAAGAACTGGAATGTATATGCCAAAAGGCCACTAGCAGGCCCAAGGTCTGTAGTGGGTTATCTGGGCAAATATACCCATCGTGTCGCCATCTGTAACAGCAGACTATTAGCAATGGGAAATGGAAAAGTAACCTTTAGATGGAAAGATTACCGCAAATCTAGTAGACAGGGTTGGATGACACTTGAGGCTGATGAATTTATTGCGCGGTTCATGCGGCATATATTACCAAAAGGTTTTTATAAGGTGCGGTATTATGGGCTGCTTTCCCCAGTCAATAAAAAACTCAAGGACATGTGTGCAGAACTGATGGGTAGGTCGGGGTTTACGTCACTCTTGGCAGGACTAACTGCAAAGGAGGTACTCAGGGTGGTCACGGGAAAAGATCCAGATATATGTCCTAAATGTAAAAAAGGTAAGATGATGGTCAGGCTCCACATAGATCCGGGGTGATACTTACTAAATGAAACGTTCCTTGACATCGTGAAATATCCTTTAGAAAATGCTGATAGTGGTTCGGCAGGGTATACTATGCTCAATTATTAACAAAATGGCATGAAATTTTGGTCAACGCGTGTAAAAATCAAGAACTTCACTTCAAAATACCTTAAAGAGGTAGAAAGCTGGCCATAACTATGCCCATAGCAGACAGTGGGCAACGGCTCAGTTCAACATAGTTTTATAAACCACTTGCACATCTATCAGAATCTCAATGAATTTATCTAATATTTATCCAGATTATGGGTGTCTCTGCTTATTTTTGGGCAAGCAGTGTATAAAACACTATATTGTTCTATGCAATTCTAACTCACATCATAAATTGATTAAAAAATACTGGAATAAATCTTGAAATATCAAATGACACCAAAGTATTATGAGCCTTTTGTAACAAAAAATATGAGCAACATCATCACACCTACAACAGTTTCAGAGCGCATACCATCGTTAGATTTTTTAAGGGGGATTGCCATTCTTGGAATTTTGTTTATAAATATAGAGTCCTTTGTGTATGCCAATCCATGGAGTTCATGGCAATATGGTTATGAAAGTGCTACAGATCACCATACACGCTTTTGGGTGTATTTTTTAACACAAGGCAAATTTTACACCATGTTCGCCTTACTTTTTGGTGTTGGCTTTGTGATTTTTACGGAGCGTATCCAACAAAAAGTTCATGGTTTAAAAGCTATGGACATATATGCAAGAAGGTTGTTATGGTTGTTTGTTATAGGGGTCATTCACGCTTATTTTATTTGGGATGGTGATATATTATATCATTATGCTATTTGTGGTCTGTTTTTGCTTCCATTTCGTTCTATGAAAATTAGAAATCTAGTGCTGATTGTTTTGTTTGTAGCTTCCTTTTTATTTATAAAATCGTACGAGAGTGTTTCAAAAAGACAGGAGACATATTCAAATTATACAGAGGCTTTAAATAAAGAAGAAGCTAAAAGAACAGATAAAGACAATACATTAATCGCTTTCTGGGAAAACAGATATACTAAAAAGTCACCTAACCTTTCAGAAGAAGTTGAGATTCCAAAACCTACCTATTGGCAAGGTGTTATAAGCTCTTATGAAAATCATAAGGTTCATAAAGGGGAGTTCTATTATCAATCTTTAATGCTATCGTCTTTAATAGTAATGATTTTGGGGATGATATTATTCAGAGCTGGTATTTTTTCTGATTATAGGGTATGGAAATATTATTGGGCTATTACTGTTTTAGTCTTGGTTGTAGGTTTGGTGATAAACTACATGCGCTATTACCATTGGACATACGAAGACCATATTCCTAACCTCAACACCTTCAAAGCATTATTGTTTACGATTCCAAAGGAAATATTGGGTGTTGGGTATATATTAGTATTAAATGGGATTTATCAGAAGTACTTACAAAGGAATGTAAGGTTTAAAGTGTTTACCAAAATAGGTAGGACGGCTTTATCCAATTACATATTCCAAAGTATCATTTTAGGAATTCTGTTTTATGGCTATGGCTTTGGATTGCACAATAGCTTTTCAAGATTTGAACTGCTAGGTTTTGTTGTAACAATTTGGGCTATTCAAATCACTTGCACGATTATTTGGTTGCGATATTACAAACAAGGACCATTAGAATTTCTCTGGAGAAAGTTAACGTATAAGTCGTTTAACAAAATGTAAATGTCAACTTATAAAAGTTCAAAAAAAGTATTCAAACTGTAAAAATCAAAATGAAAACAAAATCAATCAAAACTATCATTCTCATTACACTATTATTACCTTTCATAACCCGTACCATGAAATACATAATTTTAACCTTAGCATTTTTTACTTCATTAATTTCAGTTGCTCAGCCAACTATAAGCTTTACTTTCGATGATGGCAGTCTGTCAAAACGTGCCAACTACGAGTTTGAAGAATGGAATGATATGATTCTGAGTGCTTTGGATGATGCAAAAATCAAGGCGGTATTTTTTGTTAAAACCGAAGGAAAATCTACTGATAAAGGAAGGCATCTTTTAGAAACATGGAATGATAAAGGCCACCTAATTGCTAACCACACTTATTCTCATCCAAACTTTAACAAAGAAGAAATAAATGCTGAAGATTTTCGAACCGAACTTTTAAGAGCTGACTCGCTGATTAATTCCTTTAGTAACTACACCAAATTATTCAGGTTCCCGTATTTAAAGGAAGGAAACACTACAACTGAAGTAGATAGTATTCGGCAAATCATGAAATACTATGGGTACAAAAATGGACATGTTACAATTGATGGGTCGGACTGGTATATAGACAGTCGATTAAGAAAACGACTAAATCAAAACCCACAGGCTGATATTGAAGCTTTCAAGGATTTCTATCTGGAGCACATATTTCAACGTGCTAACTACTATGAAAACTTATCGCTCAAGCTTACTGGTCGACATATCAACCATACGCTACTTCTTCATCATAACCTTGCAGCGGCACTTTTCTTAGATGACCTTATCGCCATGTTTAAATCAAAAGGTTGGAATGTCATTTCAGCCGATGAGGCTTTTAAAGACCCTATTTTTGAACAAACCCCTAATCATGCAGGAGAAAGCTTAATTTGGGCTTTAGCTAAAGACTCTGGAAAATATGAAGATCAACTAAGGTATCCGGCAGAAGACAGTAGATATGAAAAAGTGCGGATGGATGAGCTGGGTCTTTAAAAAACGAAAGGGATTTATGGAAGAAGAACCAATTAAGAAGCCTATGAACGCTTTTTAAAGATATTGTTTTAAGCAAAATAGTATGACATAAAAACAGTGTCAATGGCAAATACCCTGTCTGAAATCATAAATGATAAAGGGATAGAGGATGGACTAAAACATTTTGAGAAAGAAAAGGATATTACTCTCTTAAAGAAAATGAAATGAATACCATAGCTATAGTTTATTACAAGCTGGTAAAATTAATGAACCTATAGAGGTTTTTAAACTAAATGTCATCTCGTTTCCAAATTCTGGAAATGTTTATGATAGTTTATGGGAAGCTTACATGAAAGCAGGTAAGAAAGAACTAGCTATTGAAAATTATAAAATGTCTGTTGAAATAGACACAACAAATACCAATGGAGCAAAAATTTTAGAAAAACTAAAATCAAAAAATTAACTGAAACTTATGTCATTAACCAATTCATCTTATCTCTACTATATACTGCCCTTCATTTTTTGTTTTTTGAGCTGTAAAAACACTACAGAAAATAAAAAATTTGTAGATAAACAAAACAATGAAAATCAAATTATCAAACTATCAGACAGCTTAAGACCATACATAAAATACCACGAAGATTTTATGGCATTTACCAATGCCACGATAGTGGATGGAACAGGTAAAGCTATAAAACAAAATCAAACAGTAATCATTGAAAATGGCATTTTCAAAGAGGTGGGTAATAGTGCTGATATTAAAATTCCTCGCAATGCTAAAACTATTAACCTAAAAGAGAAAACAATCATTCCAGGAATAGTAGGCATGCACAACCACTTACATATTCCTAGATTTCCTGATGTTGGTGACGTAGCTGCTAAATTATATTTAGCTTCTGGGGTCACAACCATACAGACTTGTGGCGCGGCATCACCTTATAATGAATTGGAACTGTCAAAACGAATAAAAGATGCTAAACAAGTTGGACCCGAAATCATCCCTAGTGCGCCTTTTATAACAGGACAAGGTGGTAATCCTAATATGATTATTCCAAGAGATACTAAACATCTTAAAGATACCATGCAACATTGGTTAGACCAAGATGTAAAATGGTTTAAAGTCTATCGCAATACAAATCCAGATGATTTAAAAACAATCATCGAAGTTGCCCATAATAATCAAGCAAAAGTAAGAGGACATTTATGTTCAATAACCTTTGAAGAAGCTACAAAGCTAGGAATAGATGCAATCGAACATGGCTTAAACAGCACAAGTGATTTTAGAACCAATAAAGATTATGGACAGTGTAATGGTGGGCGTGAGTATATGGATGAACTCATTATTGACAGTCCAGAGGTAAAACGACTACAACAGTTAATGATAGATAACAAGGTCTTTTTAACCTCCACATTATCTGTTTTTGAAGCCAGCATACCTAACAGAGCCTTTGCAGATAAAAGAACTATAAAAGCAATGTCGCCTTTTTTACAAGATCAATACAAAGAAAGAAGAGCAAGTTTTGATAAACAAATGAATGATAGTATAAGAAATAACAGATTAAAACGCATCATGGAGTTCGAATATCAATTTTATAAAATGGGCGGTTTGTTATGTGCAGGTGTTGATGCTGGCAGACATGTGCTTCCGGGTTTTGGCGACCAAAGAAATTACGAACTACTTATTGAAGCTGGTTTTTCAACAGAGGAAGCCATTCAGATTATGACGGGTAACGGATCAAAAGCATTAAAACGTCAGGATATTGGAACCATTCAAGTAGGCAAAAGAGCTGATTTTGTTATCCTAAATGGAAATTTAGAAAACGATGCAAGCACCATAAAAAATGTGGAAACTGTTTTTAAAGAAGGAGTAGGTTATAATTCTAAAAAAATATTAGAAAGAATAACTGGCAAATTTGGTATGGAATGAAAAAGATGAAGTCATATATACTGATTATATGTTGTTATTCCTTAATTGGCTTAATATTAAGTAGTGCAAACTGTTCTTGGGGAAATTTAAAATATTTAGGGCAATCCCCACCTACATCAACACCAAAGGTTTTTGCGCCAGAACTCATTTCAAAAGCGGATGAATCCGAATTCGGTTCGGTTTTCAATAAAGACGCAACTGAATTCTATTATGGAGTGGATGTCAATGGAAAGGCCGAAATACGATACACGAGGCTGGAAGGTGAAAATTGGAGCACTCCTAAAATATTGCTATCTCACGATAAGTACAGTTTGAATGACCCCTTTCTGTCACCCGATGAAAACAGAATGTACTTTATATCCAACAAAGCGTTAATGGCAGCGGCTGGATGGAACTTAAAGAAGTTGATGGAGAAACTCAAAGAAAATGTCTCCGAAACTTTCCCTTTTATACTTCGAAGAATCTTTGCAAAAACAGAATTTTTAGCTTCGTAAGGAGTGACTAGTTAGAAAATTTCTAACCCAATATTTTAATACAAAAAATGCTATCACCTAAAACCCAAAGAAACATTTCGCGAATCATTCCTTTTGGATTAATCTGGTTTATTTTTGGTTTGGTCTATGTTTTTATTGAGAAAGGAATACTTGGTGAACTAAATTACCATCCATCAACAGGCATCCCATATGAGTTTGAAATTAGCTTATTATTCAGTTTGTCCTTTGCTGCTGTAGGTCTATTTATAGGAACTATTGAAATACTATATTTAAATAATCAATTCATATACAAAAGTTTCGGGCAAAAGATATTATACAAAATACTAATATATATCTTGATGAACTTCACTTTCACGGTGATTGGTTATTCAATTGGTACCGCTCTGGAGCTTCAGACAACTCTTCATGATCCACTTGTTTGGGACAGGTTGGTCATATTTTTAAGCAATTTCGCCTATTTAAGTGTAGAAATTTATACAGCTCTTACACTTGGGGTATCCCTCTTCTACTTTGAAATAAGTGAAAATATCGGACAAGGGATTTTGAAAAATTATTTTACCGGAAAATATCATAGACCAACCATAGAAGAGAGAATATTTATGTTTTTGGATATGAAATCTTCTACCACTATAGCAGAGCAGCTTGGTCATGTAAAGTATTTCGAAATGCTTAGCGAATATTATTCTGATTTATCTGAATCTATAATTAAATACTCAGGAGAAATATATCAGTATGTTGGAGATGAAATTATTGTGTCATGGAGGTTGGAAAACGGAATACGAAGTAACAATTGCATACAATGTTATTCTGATATGAAAAAAAGCCTCAAAAAACAAGCTGAAAAGTACCATAAAAAATTTGGCTTAGTGCCGACATTCAAAGTAGGGTTTCACTTGGGAGAGGTCACCACAGGAGAAATTGGAGTAATAAAAAAAGACATTATTTTCACAGGGGATGTGCTTAACACGACCGCTCGAATTCAGGGACTTTGTAACTACTATAAGGTCGATTTATTAATTTCAGCTGATTTGATAAAAAAATTAGATCTTAATTCTGATAGTCAGATTAAATCATTAGGAAAAAATGAATTGAGAGGGAGAAAGGAGAGTGTGGAATTGTTTACCATTCTTTCGTGATTAAATAGGTGTTATTTTTTGAATAAGAAAATCTAGAATATATACCAATAGGATATAAAACGAATTCCAACAACCCTAATTTATAACTTGTGTAAACTATGTATCTTAACGAACAACAGAGTGAACGAATAGCAAAACATAGAATAGAAATATGAAAATCATATTACGGAAGATAATATTCTTGATTTTATTGCTTGGGATTGGATTACTCATCTTCTCACTTACAATGAGTTATTATACTGACAAAGAAGCTGCTGAAGAACTAATTTCAGGCTCATATGATATTGGAAAAACAGAGTACTATGAGCGTGAAGCCGAGCTAAGAACACATAAAACTACTTTTATGGATTTAGGAGCTGGAATTTCGGTTTCAGCATTAGTTCTTCTTGGTTTTTTCATTGCAAAGCGGATTCGCAAATTCTCCGATTTGATTCAAATAATGAGCATTAATAAGACGCTGATTTTTATTCTATCAAATGTTATATGGTTGGTTTTAATTCCTGGGACTCATTTTTACCATATTTTTAGGAGAGGTCGTGGTGATTATCCTCCTTTTGCGGATAGCATAGGGATTTCGATTATAAATCAGATTTCATTGTTATTATTTTATGATACCATTGAATTTATTCATAGGATTGACAATGATAAAAAGTACAATACCAACACGAATATTCATTAGAGCTGAAAAGTATAATGGAAAAGCAATATTTTGGGAGGTATTTTTTGGGTTTTGGTTACTAATAAATTTATTCTGCTTTGTGATTTTTGTAATGGATGGAGACCATTTTTCAATTCCAGTGAATATGTTTTTTACTTATATTTTGCTGACTTTAAGAGCAGGACAGATTAACAAATGGACAAAGTTATAAGCAATGAGTGAATCATTCATATCCATCGTTCCAGATGCAACAGAAAAAATCCAAGCGAAAGAACTTGCCAATAAAGTTGTTGGTCGATTAGTGCAACAGGGAATTATAAAAAAAGAATTGACTGATTGTGTGCTTGGTAAAAATGGATATGCTCCTGGAGATAATTACAAAGAAGTCATCTTAGGAAATGATAATGGTTTTAAAAATCTATTAACTAATGGATTTGAAGTAAGAACAACAAGGCAGGTATTCCATAATGGTAACAATGGATTAGATGAAATAAGATGCCCAAATTGCAATGAAGACGTGATTGACGCAAACTGGCAGCAGGCGTTGGAAGAATGGATAAATGAGACAGACCAAGACAAAATTATTTGCCAAAACTGTAACATAGAAAATTCGATTACCAAATACATCTTTTGTCCAACTTGGGGTTTTGGAAACTTGGGCTTCATCTTTTGGAATTGGCCTGACTTAAAGAGTAGTTTTATTAATGATATTGAGCAAGTGCTAGGACTAGCTGTAAAAGTGATTAATGGAAGGTTGTGAATCGCAAATTCATATGTTTGACAATCCTGATAAGATTTAAAATATATATTTTATAAAAATAATTCTTAATTAGTATTAAAATAATGCAGATTTAACTTACTATAGTTACACTAACTATATTTGTATACGTTTTTTTATAGTAAGAATCAGATTATATTAACTAATTAAACTAGTGAAAAACTTCTATTATAAATTACTACTTCTTTTAATTCTTCCCCTAATCCAAATAAAATTAGTTGCACAGGATTTTATTATTGATACAAAATCTGAAGAAATCCAAATAAATAAAGACACTTCATATACAAAGCATATTAGTGTTATTTTAGAAATGAATGAAAGTGTTACTGCATTTCCTATATTTTATGATAGTGAGCTTGAAGAAATAACAGATTTAAAGGTTTTTATTAAAAAGGGTAAACGGTTTAAACTAGATAAAAATCCGATTATCAGTGATGATGATGTTAAGATTGATTATTTAACTAGTAAAAAAGTAAAGTCAATAGTTATTCCACCACAAGTTCAGGTTAAAATAGACTATAAAGTAAACTGTCCAGAATTAATGTATTTTTCGTCACTCCCATTTTTTACATATAATGATGCAGATACTTTAAGCTATAATCTAACCATTCCTGAATCATTTCATTTCGCATATAATATTTTGTATAGAGATTCTCTTCACTATTTATCTATAGACTCCCTTAAAGATTTGAAAGTAAAAAAATGGAATATTAAGGTGGTACCAATTAAGATTAAACCAGATCCTCTTATGTATTTTGGTATTTATAAAGATATTAAAGAACCTCTCATGAGAACGATAGTGGTACCAGCTACTTATATAGATAAGGAGAAGGAGTATATGAACGATTGGTACTTTAACAAAGTGAAAACTAGTAGAGGTTTAAGTTTATCAACTCAAAAAAAAATAGATGAACTAACAGATAATGTTTCTGATCCAATGAAAATTTTAGAAATATTATACGATTATGTTCAAACTAATTTTAAGTATGTAGCTATAGAGGTAGGTATGGGAGCATTTATACCATCGCATGCTAATGAAGTTTTCACTAATAAACATGGAGACTGTAAGGATTTATCAAACTTTCTATCAGAAGCACTAAATTATAAAGGAATTAAGAGTGATGTAGCATTAGCTGCAACATACAATCATATAACTGACTGTGACTTTCCTTCATTGGGATCAGCTAATCATGAAGTATGTGTAGCTTATATAAATGATCAACTCATTGTATTAGATCCGACAGATCCAATACATTTGCCCAATACACCCGTCCAAAGTTTACAAAATAGATCAATCTTAATTATTAACCCTGAGGGAGGAGAATTCTATAAAGTAAACTGTTTAAAACCGGAAGAAAATGAAATCAATTATGATATTGAACTAAATGTTGATTCTAAGCAAGCATTAATTGCAGGAAGATTTAAGGTTAATTATAATGGTATTACAAGTAATTTTTTGAGAAGAGAAATTGATGATTTAAGTGAAAACGAGATAAACTCTATAGGTGAAAAATTATATGAATCTATATTTGGAAATCAATTTGTTTCTAGTTTAAGAATAATAGACAACAAATATACTGTTGATGTTGATGGTGATTTATCTGTTCAAAGTAAGAGTTTTAATGATAAAGAAAACCTTTTTTTATTTATTGATTTTTTACCTAGAATTATTGAAAGTGAAAATAAAGAGTCAGTAGTACTTGGAACTCATTTAGGAAGTGTAATGGATAAAAAGGTAAAGCTAAAGCTTAAATTAGATATACCATTTAAACCCTTTGATGATATTGAGCACTCTTTTTCTAAAGATGGAATTTTCTTTAATTTAAAAATCACTAATCCTTCGGATTATATAATAGAATGTAACTATGAGTTTATACAAAATTATTTTATAGTTGAGAATTCAAATATTGATATAATAAATGAAGCATTAGAATCATACAAAAAAATAATAAATGAACCAATCATTCTTAAAACTAAATAGTGTGAAAAATATATTATTGTTTACGCTACTATCTTATAGTAATGTATTTGCATATAGTAATATATCAGATTCCACCTTCAACGATCTTTGTAGTTCATCAGATGCATATATGTTATATTCATATACTGATGTAATTTATACACAATCAATTTTTGGGTTTAGTAAAAAAACATTCGTTAGGAATAAACTTGTAATTAATAATAAGACTGGTGTTGAAAAACATGCTTTTTTTAATTTAAGTAAATATGTAGCCGATCGTATATACCAGCTTAGCATAAAGACACTCAAAGCAGATGGCACCACTTTAGAATTGGATTTAGATATTGTTAAAAATCATCAGTTTGATGGTGAAAAGTTTGAGTTATTTAACTATCCAATACCAGGAGTAGAACCTGGTGATACAATTGAGACTTTTTATGAGTATAGTGAGACTCTTAAATTGAGAGAGCTGAAAGATTTTGTTAGTTTATATGATAATGTACCGAGTTTTAACACTGAGTTTTCTATCAGAGTAAATCCAGGTCTTGCTATTAGATTTAAAGATTATAATGGTTTTCCTAATCCTCAAGTAGTAGCAAATGATACTCTAGTATATTGTTTATTTAAGATGGAAAACCTAGAAGGTGTATCTGAGTCTGAATATACATGTTTACCCTGTGAGTTACCCTATTTATACTATTCAGTAGATAAAGAAAATGCTGAGTTTAGAACTTGGAAAGACATATATAATGAAGAGTTTAACTTTGTTACACAACCTTTTTTACTAGACTTGGAAAAGTCTTCCTATTATAAAAAGTGGAAAAACAAAGTAATTGGTGAAGCAAAAGATAGTACTAAATATTACAAATTAGAATTATTACTTCAAGATATTTACAATAATATAGAAATTGAAGCTATGAATGAGGAAGAACTGATAAAATCTACAGGATACTTCCTTAAGCAAAAGCGTTTTGACCCAGTAAGCATTAAAAGATTATATCGCCAATTATTAGAGGATTTAGAAATTGAATATTTTGCAGTATTTGCCAGGAGTAAAAGATTGGGAGAAATAGATCCATTTTATATTAGACAAGGAGAGTACGATCATATCTTTTTTGCATTTAAAAATAGTAAAGGTAATTTAAGATTATTATATCCTCACGAACTGAATTATAAATATTTTATCGATGAAATACCGACTTCTTTGTATAATGTTGAAGCTGTCATTGTACAGCCTTTTATAGCTGAGAAACTAAGGAAGAGAGATAAATTTATTAGTTCAGATTTAAAAATGGCTGAAGTAGATTCAGTTACAATAGATGTTGTCAATTTACCAGGAATGAATACCAATGCCAACTATATAAAACAGGTTTTTTTTTGTGACATAGATGTAAAAAATAAGTTAGCTTCATTTAAATCAAATTTTGCAGTTTCAGGTGGACTATCCACCGATTTAAGGAGCTTTTTTAGTTTGTTAGAGAAAAACAAAGAAATGAATGATCTCTATGATGCATTAGCAGAGTTTGAAGACGATGAAACATCATTACAAATTGATACTTTATTAGATGCAGAATTAAATAGTAATTCGCCATTTAAATATAGTTTAGATGCTAAAGGGACACTTACAAAAAGTCTTACCTTTCTTAATGATAGTATAGTAAGTGTAACTTTTGATGAGTTAATACAACACAGTCAGGTTGAAAGTGATGTGGATTATACCAAATTAAATTATTATTTAGATTATAGTTACACCGATTTTTGTATGTTAATATTAAAATTTCCGTGTGAAATCGAATTAATAAGTTTTGAAGGTTATAAGAAAAGTGTTAAAAATGAAATTGGTGAGTATCTATTTGAGATTGAATTAATAAACAATAATCAATTGATTTTTAAGTCAAATTATAAGATTTTAGAGGATATAATTACTAAAAAGAGTTATACAAAACTGAAAGATTTAAATAATCTAGTAGAAGAGGTTAAGAATCTAAGATTACTACTTAAACTCAAAGATGTGTAAGGTGAGTTGATTTTCAGTGAAGTTTATTGGTTATAAGAAAATGTAAAATACTTTGGAGAAGTACTTAAAAGATTATCGGAGAGCGCTATTAACTTAACATAATGTAAATTATGGTTTTTTTGTAAACACTTGATTATCAATGTATTAATGCAGTATGCTCTCTTGAAGTATTCGAAACACTAAAGGCAAATATGGTGGAGCAAGAGTAATTACCCATATAGTTATAACAGAAGAAACCGTCTTACTCTCCTTCTACGATAAATCTGCCAAAGAAAGCATCTCAGATAAAGAGTTAGCTGAACTGCTTGATGATATAGATGAGTAGCATATTGATACCAAGATCAGCTTATACATAACAAAACCCCCAATATCTCTATAGATATTGGGGGAGTACATGCTGTGTAATGATAGATTACATTAGTCAACTCAAGTGCTATTTTATAATGGCACCATTATTATCAGGTGACAAACTATTGGAATAATAACTATAAATAGCACAGTTCTCACCTCTAAATTTAATTTCAGTAGGAGTACCTCTTTCATTTAATGGTAATTGTGTCTTAACTTTAAACTTATTAGTATCTAACTTAGACTCAATAATTTCAGCCCCATCTACAATAGCTTGCCAATCATAACCTTCATCATCCCAACATACATAAATACATTGCCCAAGCTTCGCAATTTTACTGATATCTAGTTTTACATAATTTGTATCTAGAATGTATTTGATTTCATCTCCATTGTAAATATATCTTGTATCTCCCTCAGTTCTAACAATTAAGCACTTTGTTGTATCAGGAGAATAAAAACGAATCAAATTTGGATTCGGCTTTTGATTTATATTGCATCCTATTAAAGGAGAAAACAGGATAATCAATATAATACATTGTTTTCTTCTTTCAAATACTCGTGTGTTCAACAATTGCATAATCAACTTCATAATTCTTTATTTATATATTACCGTCTACTTCCTCTTTTAATAGTGTCTTGACCTCTTAGTATTGTACCTATTCGAAATCCTTCCTTCTGAGCTAATTGGGTTACTGTTGCCTCTGTTTTAATGGAATAAGCCATATAAGATGTACCATGTCTATTACTAAAGTGTTTTTCTTTAGATTGAAAGGTTTCTAGTCCATCAAGTCCCAACCTACTTACACCCCATGCTAATCCATTTCTAGAAGCAACAATTCCCGCTGCAATATTTCCAAAATCTCTAGCTGAACCTATTTTTCCATCCTCATTAACACTACCTCTATACATATATTGCTTCTCTGTATTATCCTTAGGTCTTTTATTAATGTTTCTTCTTTTAAAGTCTAGTGGTTTATTTCTAGTCGCATTTGGCATATATTCAATTAAATTAAGATCAGGCTCAATAATTTCATCATCTAAGAAATCTTGCCCTTCAGTTGAATTGAGGTCTATCACAGCATCAACAACAGCTTCTTCATTTTCATCAAAGAATGAATGACTTGTTATTGATTCTCCTATACTGATACCTGTATTATATGCATTACCATCTTCATCATAAACAATGACATAGATATTTAGATCTTTATCATTTGCAACTCCACCCTTCACCACTTGATATGTGCCATCTTCTCTCATTTTTACATGAGTTGATAGCCCAGTTGGATCTGTTAAAAGTATTGGATTGTTCATAGTAAAATTATAAGAATTTAGATTGTAATCTAAATTAGAAAGCGGATCCACCATATGCCACCTTCCAATTTGAGCATCATACATTCTAGCCCCATAGTCCATCCAATTAAGCCCAAACTCTTCCTGTTTTTCTTTGCCATTGTATTGGTATTTATGATCAGGTATACCTTGTTTCTCGATGCCAGCTAAGTTCATCCCATAGGGATAATAGTGATTTTCTTGCACAATTCTGGCTGGAGTATAATTGACCTCTACATCATCAAACCAGACATCTATATCACTTTCATTGGCTACATATATTACTGCAGTACCTTCTTGTTCTATCGTAATTTCACTTGGGTTACCAAATGGTGCATTTAATGTAAACCAGTTTGTTTCGCCTGATTCTACAAATGTTACATAACCTTGTTCTGTTAGCTCGTTTCCTTCTGTATCATAAATCACTATTCTTAAATAAGCATAAGGTATGTCATCTTCTCCACTGCTTGAACCTACAGGGTTGAGTCCTAACAGATTATTTCCTATTGCGACTTGTTCACCTGAGTTTGCCAAATATTCTCCTGATGCATACACTGTCTGGTTGTAACTTTCACTGGTCTCATACCTAGCATAAGCTGAAGCAGATATTTTATCTCCTTTGTTTACCTGAATCACTTTTAATGGACCTACTGTGTTGCTACTCCCCCCAGAGACTAAATAACTAGCATTACTACTATTATAACCTCCATTTGTAGCATCTATAGTTTCTGTAATATTCTCAAATAAAGCTGATTCTGTTTCTACATTATCATACTCCAATGTAGCAGTATAAGTTATTTCTGTTCCTCCTCTTAGAGAAAGTCTTAAGTTACCCAAATGGTCTTTATAATGATATTCATACACAAATTCATCCTGAGTAGCATCTGTATCCAGTGCCTCAGCAGTTAACACCCTGCCTTCTTCTGTGTGGATAAATTGTAAGATATCATTCTCGTAAACCATGCCGCCAATATAGGTGGTTTTACTGGTAATTTCAGTACCTACGGCTATTTTTTCCAATTTTATCCCTGCAGCATCATAACTATAATACAATTCATTTCCTGTATCAAATACAATATGTTTTGGTAGATTTAAATGATTATATTCAATACTTGTGATACCTTTATTGTTATCTAAAATAAGGTTGCCGTTATCGTCATAGTCATAATCTGTACCTGAGATATCTTTAAAATCTCCATTTTTTGCATGATAATAGCTATCTGTATCATCGACTTGCATTAATTTATTACTGATACCACTTTGCTCATAGGTATATGTCAAGTTATCAATTAATCCATATTCTGTTAAGCTACCATCACTTTCATCATACTGAGGTCCATTTCTTTGTAAACTTAGAATATTACCATTTGCATCATAATCTATCAAGTCAACCGAATAATTTTCTTCTGAACCAGATGGTGCGATATAATTAGCTTGAACGAGGCGATTTATTTGATCATAACTGTAATCATATCCTCTAATTTCTTGATCACCACCAGTTTTCCATTCTATGGTTCCTATATTTCCATTATAAGCTTCATAACCAGTATTGGCATCATTGTAATAAAGTTTTTGCGCAAAAAGTTTTTCATCTGCTAAGTCTGTATCAGTTACATCATTGATGCCTGTTAACCAACCTCTGATGTTATAACTATAATCGATGTATTGAATCAAATCAGCATTTTCTGGAGCCATGGTTTTGGTGGCTAACTCACTCATTTCATTATATTCACTCTGAGATAAAACCTCCCATAAACCATCGTTTATCTTTTGTTCAGATTTAGTGATCCTGCCAGCATGATCCATCTCATATCTGTTAAGAATAGTCATCTCTGTATAGTTTTCGCCATTAGGATTTGTATGTTCCAAATAAGTAGCTCTTGATTTGCCTGCAAAATCATAATAAGTACTGAGCCTGTCTTTACCTCCTTCTTGGTTATCAGTTACGGTTTGTATCACCCTATCCCACTCATCATAAAAACTCACTGTAGTTAACCATTGGTCTGTTTCCAGTACCCTTACTACCGAACCTGTAAGCATCCCTTTTACATTCGATGTATTACTATGTCCTACTTTTTCTGCTGTACTCAAAGGCACATTTGCATCAGTAAATATATTATCTGTCTTAGATTCAAAAGATTGATCTGTAAAACTGTAATCATCATAGTAGCTAATGGTGAGTACATCATAATTTTCTGATGGAAAAATAGCTCCACTGCTGCTGGTATAACCTAGTTCATCTACTTCCGATGCAGTAGGTGCAACTATTTGAGCGATAAAAGTATCTCCATCTTCACCTGCTTTAAAGTTGAAGGGTGCTGTTAATGTAATTTGTTTAGAAGCATATAAATCTTGTGTATACTCATCTGTTGTTACCACTAATTTAGATGGATCAGAGGATACATCTACTACATTATCATCTCTTACTACATTGCTCACTCCTAATTCATCAACCTCATCCTGCAAATCACTTCTGCTATCACTACTATAATAAATACCAGTAACTGCTGGTCTACTAAATTTATCATACATGGTAAATAGCCACTCTTCATTTTCTTTTTGATTACCATCACGAGAGAGGACTAATCTATCTAATTGATCATAAACCATTTCTACAGGTTTAGCACCTGGTACTTGTTTTTGAATCATTCTTTGTCGAGCATCATAAGCATAACTAAAACATAATTCGTCAGCAATTGCTGTACTTATTATCCAACTGTTAGCTGTAACTGCTTCAACTGCTTTGGGAGGTAATACAAACCTTAGATTGCCAAAATCATCATAGATATAATAAGTATCTAAATATACCTCTTCACCACTTTCATCTGTTTCAAGATATACTCTTATTAAAACTACTTGTCCACTTTTATTTTTAAACTCTATGGTTTTACCATCTTCTTCATCTACTGTTTCTGTTACATAAAGCTCACCGGAATCATAAGTTTCACTGTCATTTAATGGTAATTCATCAAGATCAGTACCTATTTCCCATAACCTTACTGCATCAACATCTGTGTTTGTACGATAAGAGAATTTCACAGAGTGATCTCCAGAAGTAGTTCCTAATGTCGGTACCCAACTTTCTCCTGGGCCAGCTTGTCTTAATACTCTGTTCAATGGAGAGTTTTCATACTCAGTGTATGAAAATGGAAAGTCTGAATCAGCAACCTGATTGGAGTTATCACTATAAAAAGCTTTTTGTTCTGCAAACGAATCCATGCGAATATCTCCTGCAGTACTTCCTCCATCTGTTGTATAAGGTAAATAAGTAGTGTTTTCTCTGCCAAAATCATCATAGAATATGGGTTGAATAATATCAGGAATCACTCCGTTTTTCTCAACGCCTGCCATTTGAGCTACTTGTTGGATTGGTCTTCCTAAACCATCCAAGTATTGAGTAGCTGCCATCATTTCATCTGGTTGCTGATATTGATAAAGTGCATCATCATCATCCAGTATACTAGCTATATTTGTATTTTTAGTAGTCGCTGTTTGAAAGGTAAACGTTCTTACATAATTAAAATCTGTTTGTGTTGCATCATATGCAGTTGGTGTGGTGTGATCATGAATAACTACTACTTTGCTTAAAGGGCCCCAACAACCTGTGGTATTAGATCGGGCTCTTACATAATAGTAACCAGGTGCTGTTAGAGTTCTTGTTCCCTCAGAATGAGATGTATCTTCATAATCAGGCGTTTCTTCACTTTCAGGGTTATAATACTGCCAATAATAATCATACTCTGCATTTGCTTCATTATTTAAGCCAAGTGTATAATCTTGACTGGCTTGATTATATATTAAAGTAGGTGTCTCAGGTGTATATTGATTATCTTGTACTGTAATAGTAATATCTGATTCAGTGCTTTCACACTCAATATCATTTGTTACAGTAACTGAATATAAAGCAGTTGATAAAATAGATGTTATCGTATATTCTCCACTAGTTGTTTCTGCAATTAAATCCCCATCTTCATACCATAAATAACTACTGGCATTCGATGAGCTTGCGGTTAGGGTAACTTCACTTCCTAGACAAACAGTTGAATTACTTGCTGTTAAGCTAGGTGTTGTTATCTCAGGATAGACATTGATCGTAAATTCTTCAGAATATTTCTCTGAACAGGTATAAGTATCTAATTTAGCTCTAAAAATAGTTGTTTCAGTTAAGTTTGTGATAGTTGATCCTGTTATGGTATCCCACTCATCATCATCAGAATCATATTGTTCCCATGTTATTTCTCCTGTGTTATCTTCAACTACTAAGGTAATATTTTCACCATAGCATATATTTTCAGGTACTGAGGATGATACAGTGCCAGCACTTTCTGTATCATTATATATATCAATTAGTATTTCTGTTGTACTTTCAGTAAATCCACAATCTGAGCCCACTGAAACTTTTACATATAATGGAGCTAAAATCGTTGATGTATATTCATAAGTGCTTGCTCCATTTTTAGATTCTTCTCCCTGTTCCCAATTGATAGTTTCTCCTTCTTCTGTTCCAAACATCCAATTATAGGAATAACCACCGCCACCACCACTGGTGCCTTGGAGCGAGAGTGTTCCTGGTGCAGTTCCTAAGCAAACAGGGGAAATCGCACTAATAGTACCTGGTACTAAATCCTCTCCTACTACTATAGTAGTTAAATCTATTTCATCAGTATAAACCTCAGTCTCTCCAAGTTGAGACCATGCTCTTCGCTGTATTTTTTGGTAATTCTCAAATGGGAAATCTACTAATTCAGCTACATTTGTATCTATATCCTCTCCATCTCCTGTATATATATCCCAATTAGTTCCATTATATACCTCCCACTGATAAGATATGGTTCCTTTCCCTCCAGTGGCTGGCGTGCCGGTTATATCAATACTGCTTTCTCCATAACAAACTGAAGATGTTGTCTGAATACTACCTGGATCAAGTGCCTCATATACTGTAACTGTTATTTGATCACTATAGAATGTACCACAACTACTTGTTAGTTTTGTTCTGAAATTAGAGGTTTCAGTTAAGTTACTAATTGTTGCACTAGTACTCATCCATCCAACATCACTTGTAGATGAACAACCAGATGTACATTTTTGGTATGTGACAGTACCTGTATTTCCAGTTACTGTTAGGCTGATAGCTTCTCCTTGTGTAATTTCTAATTTTGAATTGGCCTCAGAGATATCCCCTGCACTTTCTGTGTACGTATTAATGACTATTTCATCTGTGCTTTCAGTAAAACCGCAATCTGATGTCACTTTTACTTTTACATATAATGGTTCTGAAATTGTCGAAGAATAGTTATAAGTGGTCCCACCACTTTGACTACTCCAATTCACTCCTTCGTCTGTACTAAACATCCAAACATAAGTATAACCACCCCCTCCACCACTGGTGCCTTGAAGCGTAAGTGTTCCTGGTGCAGTTCCTGAACAAATTGAAGTTTCTGCACTAATGCTACCTGCTGCTAAAGCCTCTCCTACTTCTATAGCAGTTAAATCTATTTCATTTGAATATTTATTAGTTTCTCCAAGTTGAGACCATGCTCTTCGTCTTATTTTTTGGTAATTCCCAAATGTAATATCTTCCAATTCATAGTCTATTTCTTCAACATCTTCTCCATCTCCAGTATATATATCCCAACTAGTTCCATTATACACCCACCAATCATAGGATATTGTACCATTTCCACCAGTAGCAGGTGAGCCAATTATATCAATACTAGTTACTCCATTACAAACTGAAGTCGAAGAGGCCTGAATAGTTCCAGCATCAAATTCTGGATAAACAGTAACTGTAATTTGATCGCTGTAAAAGGTACCACATGCATTGGTTAATACGCTTCTAAATTGAGTATCTTGAGTTAAGCTGCTTGATGTAGCTGTTGTCACATTATTGGAAGTAGTGGAGGTTAAATCACTCCAACCACTAGTTGTTTTTTGTTGAATTATAACAGCACTTGAGGCATTTGTGACTGTAAGTGTTGTACTCGAATTATAGGCCAATGTACTATTTCCTGCAGATATATCTCCTGGATCCGTTTGAGATGTATAGGTACTGGTTGCTGTTCCATCGATATTTCCGCCTGATTCTCCCTCACCTTCTCCTTCATCTCCTGCATTTCCCCCATTATAGACATATGTGTAATAAGCTACTAAGCTAGCATCTCCTTCATAATCTGAATCCCATGTAACTGTAACACTTAATCCAGAGCCACTAATTGTTCCGGCACTGACTGGTACTACAGCCCAAGATAAACTGAGGGTATAATCGCCATCAGTTTTATCTGTATCTTCATAAAAATAATAGGTCTGTGTGTCACCACATCCTTCAAGACTTGAAGGAGATATGGCATTTATTGTTTGCCCTACTGCTGTTGAATTATAAAAAATCAAACATAGATATAGCAGTAAGGAAAAGAATTGCTTCCTTTTTGAAGTTAGTTTAGTCATCTTTTTAGTTGGATTTACCCGTTAGATATCTTGAAATATTTTTTATTCTTCTTCAGAGGCATAGTGATATTCATATCTTTGTAAGACATTATTATCTTTGTCTTCTATTTGTTTTAACCTACCGAAATCATCATATTGGTAGTAGGTAGTTTTTCCATTCGGGTCTGTGGCTGAGGTCATACCGATTAATGGATCATAAGTGTAGGTGGTCATAAAAGCATCTGATGGGTATAGTCTTACTTCATCTATATATATATTTGATCCTCCTATACTTTTAGTATCAAAATTAGTAGATGTAACTATTATTTCTTCTTCATTATGTTCCCAATTACCTGAATTTGTTTTTGACCAGTAACTTAAAATATAATCTCCTTCTGTAGTTGGCAATGGTACTTCATAAGAACCTAGATAGCTCTTATTCCCTGTTTTAGCATAATCCTCTGTAGCATTACTTTCTTCTTCAAAACTGGTATGAAAAATTGTACAATATTCCGTTACTTTTTCAGAAGAACTTTCCAAACTAATTTCTAATTCTGAACCATCAACTAAACTAGCTTCATAGTTAAAATCATAAGTTCCAGCACTAAGTTCTATCTCCCAAGGAGTACTTGTGGTTGCACTAGACCCTGCTGTTAATCCATAAGATCTACTAGCATCAGTTGGACCTTCAATGTACAAAATAAAAACATTATCACTTTCTGTATTTCCCGGACTTCCTATATCTGACATTGTAATATTAATAGATATGGTTTGAGTTTCATTGATTATAAAAGTCCCATTACCAAAAAGTTCTTCAATATCATTAGTACTTTCTGTTATACTTGCTGAATGAGAGATTGCCTCAATTTCAGTGTTTTCCTCTACTGAATATTCTGCACCTACAACTTTTGCTATGGGTAAGGTTTTATTATATCTCCAAATATAGGATGTCGATATATCATTGTGTTTAGAAACACTTAATATATTGCCATAACTATCATAAGCATTAAACAGTAATTTGGTTTGATAATCTATTTCATTACCAAACTTTGTTTCAACTGATAATGGAGCTAATATATCATTAGCCCAAAGAGCATAATTTGTTTTTTGGGATTTAACATGTTCTGATTCAAGAGTTACTGTTTGCTCAATAACAGGAGAATAAATATGTTTTTCTTCTACCATTTCGCTATAAACATCTTCACTTAAAAAATCTTGGGGATATTTCATCTCTTTTTTTATTGTTTCCCCTTTACTGTTGATACTTTCAGTTGAAGTAATAACAGTAGAAGGTGTATTTTCATCTTCAATCCATCCATATTCAAAATATGTAGTTGATGAGATAGAATTCCCATAATCATCATAAGAGGTTTCTATGCTTTGGGTTAGTTTTTTAATTCCTGATTCTATAGGGTAATTAAAGTAGTAAAAATATATATCAATTGGTGGAAAATTGTCTGTTGTAAAAGTGTTAGGGCTGCCTGGAGGGATATATCCTACATAAAAACCATTATAACTATCTTCACGAAACATTTCATATTGATTTCTTTTACTCTTTACCATTACATAGTCGCCTAATTCTTTTTTATAGATATCCACACCAGCTTGATTCCATCTCTTCCACGATTTATCAATAAGTCTTTTTCCTACAGGATAATTATTAATATTTACATCATCTACATAATCATCCATTTCATATTCAAAATAGTAAGTTATTTTTCCATTTTCTCCTGTTTTATTTTTTTCATATTCTGTTACTTCAGTATATCCAAAATCAGTTAATAATTGTATTGGTTTATCCGAAAGATTATATGCATAATATGCAAAATGATACTCCCATTCACCATTAACAATTTGATAAGAATTACATTTTTTTGTATATGCATTTTCATCGAGCTTATATGTAAAATATCCAAATTTACCTAAACCATCTTCTCCTTCTCCATACTTATAAAGTTTACTATTTATACTTTTACCATTCTTGTCAAAATCTTCAATTTTTCTGATTCGTAATCCAGGGCCAAATTTTTCTTCTATTATTGTTTCATCTTCTGTCCATCTTAGGGTAATTTGTACTGTTGATTCTTTATCAGCATCATAATTAATATAGGCATTTAATTGTATTTCATCCCCTGGATCAGCTATATTAGTGATGGTTTGTATAAGCTCATCCTCTGTGGTTGCTGTAAATTTATCAGTATAATTTTGAGTAATATTTGTGAAAATGGCATATGGATTATCTATATCATTATGTAGAGGTAAAATTATATATAACTCAATATTTTCGGCTTCTTCTGGTATAGTAAATATGTTTTCTGAATATTCTTCTGAAGAATTATCATCATCACTACTTTTAAATGCACTTTCTGAATTCGTTGATTCCTTTATAGATGAAGTAGAATATCTATTTGGCTCGAATTCAAAATTAGTATATCCTCCAGTAGGATAATATATTTTTTCTAATATACATGCTTTTAAAGATGTTGTATCGACAGTTCTATCAGCAGTAGTTAGAGTATATTCCTTGTGAAATGGGCTAATTACAGATTGATTACTTTTGCTTTCTTTATCTGTATACAACAATGTTTCATTTTCATACTCTCCATTATAATATCCCCAAATATCTATTCCACAATTTTTCCTAGGAGGTAATAATTTTTCATTATACTCCATTTGATAAATTTTTATTTCGTCATCATTAGCATCCTGTTCTAAGACCTTCTCTAAGCGTAACCTGTATTCATCCTGTTCATAAGCATATGGATTGTACCCTTCCTCAGAATAAAAATAATCATGTTCAAATGTAAAAGTTTTGATGGGTGAGGTTTCACTTTCTCTATACACCATTATCATATCAAGTTTATCTGCATCTAATCGATCTGTACGACTACTTGATGAAAATTCTATTCGTCCATTAGGAAATAATATTTCCGTAAGGAATAACTCATCACTTGAGTTATAAGTCCTATTAGTAGTATTTGATTGTATTTCATCACACACAGGTTGATCAGCACTAACACATCCTCCATACACAGAAAAAGAATAGCTATAACTTCTTTGAATAGCTGCTCCTTGTCGAGTATATGAAAATTTAATAGAATGCTCTTTTGATTTATTGAAAGGTATAATTTCTGATAAATACCAGCTTGTGGTAGCCGTAAATTTATAATCAGGCACATAACTTCCATCATTTGTTGAATATGTGCCATAATAATTAGAAACTCCCTCATCTTGAAATATATACACATTCCCATCAACATCTGTAACTTGGAAATATGATTGATCTACAAATTCAAATTTCAGATCTTGAAAAGGGGTTAATATTGGGTTACCAGTTTCATCTAATACAAACTGACCAGAATATCCATTAAAATTAAATGTAAAATTGTCTGGTTCTATATCTTGACTTGCTAGATCTCTCAAGTTCATAGATTTTGCAAACCTATTCCAATAACTATCCTCTATTTCTGTTTCATCAGGGATTCCAAGTTCTAAAATGCCATCATCTCCTTCATCAGGAAGTACATTAACTTGCCTAGAAATAACTCCACCTGCATTAAGTGTCCAGCCTAATCCAATCCAACTTGCTATATCATTCAATTTAATTGATGAATGGTAACTAATATTTATTGGCAAAGTAAACTGTCCTGAAGTTACATTATATAATGGAATTGATATATTAGGTGTTCCTGTCCGATAACTCACTGGAGTTTTTCCATACTGTCCTAAAGCTGAAGCTTCTGGAGATGGAGGTATAATTCTTGGTTGCTCAATATAATCTACACCTTCCTCAACATTCCCTATTTCATCCTGTGCATTAACTCGTAAGATGAATAAATAGCTCAGTAAGCTAAATAATATTAGATGTTTATTTTTTATAAAAATTTTCATAATTGAACTTTAAACAACTTAATTAAGCTTTATCCATTTATTTTTTTATATTATAATATGATAGTAAGATCATATCATTCAAATCCCCAATCCCATTCGAATCACCCAAGGGTCATTCCTTAAAGATTGGTTGGCCTGCCAGGTTATATCTCTTAAGGCAGCTATATTTAATGTTGATTTTTTCCCTATTGGAAAGTTTACCCCTACTCCAGCTAAAAAAGCAGTATGCCACTCTCTTGGGACAGTTTCTTGGCTTTGGCCTTTTAAACTTTCTAGCTCAACTTGTCCATAAGGGTAACCTTTTCCCATTAATAATTTACTCGTCATTCTTGCTCCATATATGGTTTGAGAGTTATCATTGTCTTTATCGTATTGATAGTGAAATACTGGACCTGCTCCTATAGTCCACCAATCTTTTAAATAGTAAGTTAACTGAGGAGATAAATCTACTACTGAAGGACTTGCAAGTGAGATACTCATGGTTCCTTCTAGCTTAAAAATATCTCCTATCAGATAGTTGGTCTCTTGCTTTTTATCTGGCATTGTTTTACCTGACCTGATCTTATATTCAGGTTTTGCTAGTTTCGAACTAAAAGTAGTTTGCACTACCCATGGACTATTATAAGTCGCTGTTTTACCCTGATAGGTCAAATTACGAAGTACAGTAAGTCCAAAACTGGCTTTTTTTGATATGCTAAATTGATAACCTGTGCCTAATAGTAAGGCATGTTCCCAATAAGATTTGCTTACTGTAACATCACCGGGTACTGCTAAATCTGTAGGTACATGAATACCATTATACTCTATTTGAGCATAAGGCAGCAATGGTTTTGGTTGATATCTAAAATACAACTTACCTCCATATTGTTCATTATTTCGGTGAGCCATATCCAAGCTATCTTGTTCAAATTGATAAATTAACCCAATTCCTAAACTATACACCGAATCTATTGGAATATTCAGTGTCGGAGTAAAAGAAACCTTTGCTGGATCTCCTGTAGAGACAGACAGACTCCCTTCAAAATTTACTTTTTTAAGCACTTTTTGAAGAGAAGCAGTAAGTATTTGTGATAAATCTTGAATAGATGAAATACCTCCAGTCCCGCCGCTTCCTAACTGAGCATTGAACCCTAATCTTAAAGCCCAAGGGCTAGCTTGTAAAGCTGTATTTTTCCAGTTCAATTGTCGCATCATACTGATATCGATACTACCCATACTACCTACCTTCAAGTTATAACCTCCTCCAAATAGCAACCCAGCATTCCATTTTTTTGAATTAGTACTGTCAATACTACTGCTGATACCTGCATATTCAAACTGTAGATAGGGCAATATTGGAATAGATTTGTACCTGATGAATCCTTTAAAACCTAGATTGAGATCTGTATCCTTATCACCTGTTTGCTGGTTGTATTGAATACTAGGACCTGTACCTACATAAAAACCTCTGAGTGCTTCATACATGATTGTCGGAGAAACTGATAAACTCATCTCTTGCAAGCTAGTACTAGCTGTATCTGAGGTATTGGTCAAGATTTTATTACTACCTCCCATTTGAGAAGGCATTGAAAAATTCATTGTACCTCCTAATGTAATACGTTCTTTAAATGGTTTATTTGAAAAACGAGCAGTATCGCTTTTCCAAGAAAACAAATTACGCATCGATGACTTACCAAATGAAACTGGACTAATTATTCCCGCTCTTAATGACCAATCATCTTTAAAATTGATCTCTCCAGAAGTGATATTCTTTAAAGCAATCAAATTTAGCTTTACTTTTTTACCAATTGGTATAGGATATCCTAAGCCAATTAAACCACTAGATTGTGGTTTTCCAGTATTTTCAAGGCTATCATTCAAGTAGGAAACAGTGTATTCTACCTGTAAAAAAGGTAGTTTTTCTTTAGGTTGTAATCTTGAAAACAACCTGCCTCCATAATTATAAGTATTGTTACCTTCTACCTCATTTTGCGCCAAAGACAAACCTAAACCTAGTTGCCAATAAGGAAGTATTTGGTAGCCAATCTCAGGAGAAATAACTAATTGGCTAGATTCCCCTGAAGTGTATCCAAAACTTCCACCAAAATAAAATTTAGGTGTACTTTCTGAATCGCTCAGTTTGTTTTTAGCTTGTTCTGTTTCTACTGTTGAGTCTTGAGCCCAACTGTAAAAACATAGCAAGAGCAACCCTATTAATAATAATATGGATGTTGTCTGTTTGATAGAAAAATTACTTAGTTTATACTTTGTTATTTAGAGAACAAGTCCCCTTTATTCAATTGAAATTTCTCCAGCGGATACTACAGTGATTGTACTTCCTTCAACTGTATTATTTTTAAGTTGAACTTCTCCATGAACAGTTAACTTCTTTCCATTAACCTGAAGAATTCCCACATTTCCATCTTTATCAGAAATAATCAAGTTTTTACATAGCCCATCATTATTTGCGATACTTACTAATACTCCATTTATATAGACATCATCCTCAGCTGTTGGTGGTGAGGTAGCATAATCTTCACTGCTTGATGGTTCTGCTACATAAGACCAAGTAATTTCTGACCAATCTCCACTACTTTGCGCATATAATTCTCTAGTTTCTGTATTTTCATTACCGATTGGACCTGTAATACTTACATAGTCAACAGCTCCCCAACCTCCTAACATTTTAATAAAAACACGATGAGTGCCAGCAGTTAAACTAAGTTCTTCTGATTCCATAACACCAACTGCTCCTCCTCCTAACTCAGTAATTGCTACAACTGTTGTTGTATCTCCTGCCAGGGTGATGATATTAGTAGTGTCATCTAGTGCAAACTCATAAGCATCTGGCCAAAATGTGGTGTTACCATTGGAGTTACCTGAACGTACATGTGCTTTGATAATATAATCTCCAGCACTTGCTGCAGTAACATCTATGCCAATTCGGTCGCCCGTATTGTAAAGGTTAACCCCTTTTTCATTGCTAAATGCACCTATGTAAACTAATCCAATCTCACCTTCAAAATCAGTGATTACCTCATAATTATCTTCTGCTTCATAGAGAACTTCAGTACTTGTAACTGCTGCTGGATTTACTGTAACTGCCAAGGTATCGTAAGTAATTGCAGCACTCTGATCTGTTACAGCTAATTGGAATTGATAACTTCCTTCAATAAGTCCACTTACTGTCGGATTAACTATCGTTGTACTACTAAAACTGGCTGTGTTGGGTCCACTTAATTGACTCCAGTTGTATGTAACACTTTCTCCATCTGGATCACTCCCAGAGCCATTCAATGTTACACTACTTGTAGGCAATGTAATAGTTTGATCTACTCCTGCATCAGCTACTGGTGATTGATTATTATTAACTGGTCCAGTAATACTTACATAGTCAACAGCTCCCCAGCCCCCTAACATTTTAATAAAAACACGATGGGTGCCAGCAGTTAAACTAAGTTCTTCTGATTCCATGATACCAACTGCTCCTCCTCCTAACTCAGTAATTGCTACTACGGTTGTTGTATCTCCTGTCAGGGCGATGATATTGGTGGTGTCATCTAGCGCAAACTCATAAGCATCTGGCCAAAATGTGGTATTGCCATTGGAGTTACCTGAACGTACTTGTACTTTAATAATGTAGTCTCCAGCACTTGCTGCAGTGACATCTATACCAATTCGGTCGCCCGTATTGTAAATGTTTACCCCTTTTTCATTACTAAATGCACCTATGTAAACTAAAGCAATCTCGCCTTCAAAATCAGTGATTACCTCGTAATTATCTTCTGCTTCATAGAGAACTTCAGTACTTGTAACTGCTGCTGGATTTACTGTAACTGCCAAGGTATCGTAAGTAATTGCAGCACTCTGATCTGTTACAGCTAATTGGAATTGATAACTTCCTTCAATAAGTCCACTTACTGTCGGATTAACTATCGTTGTACTACTAAAACTGGCTGTGTTGGGTCCACTTAATTGACTCCAGTTGTATGTAACACTTTCTCCATCTGGATCACTCCCAGAGCCATTCAATGTTACACTACTTGTAGGCAATGTAATAGTTTGATCTACTCCTGCATCAGCTACTGGTGATTGATTATTATTAACTGGTCCAGTAATACTTACATAGTCAACAGCTCCCCAGCCCCCTAACATTTTAATAAAAACACGATGGGTGCCAGCAGTTAAACTAAGTTCTTCTGATTCCATGATACCAACTGCTCCTCCTCCTAACTCAGTAATTGCTACTACGGTTGTTGTATCTCCTGTCAGGGCGATGATATTGGTGGTGTCATCTAGCGCAAACTCATAAGCATCTGGCCAAAATGTGGTATTGCCATTGGAGTTACCTGAACGTACTTGTACTTTAATAATGTAGTCTCCAGCACTTGCTGCAGTGACATCTATACCAATTCGGTCGCCCGTATTGTAAATGTTTACCCCTTTTTCATTACTAAATGCACCTATGTAAACTAAAGCAATCTCGCCTTCAAAATCAGTGATTACCTCGTAATTATCTTCTGCTTCGTAGGTAGTAGTGGTTTGAGCATTTAAATTAATTGCTATCAACATACATACTACCCACAACAACGACTGATAGTTGTTTAAGGGAAATGATTTGATTTTCATGTGATATAAATTGTATTCATCTTTGAATAAAATCCAAAGTATGAATATGTGAATATTTAAGTATTAAAATTTTTAAAGTAATGTATTGTTAGTAATGATCAGAGTGGTATTTATTCAGTATTTCCGAAAGCTTGGCAATGGATTAAAGTAGGAATGAACAATTTAAATATAGAAGTGAATTCATGGTATAAGTTGGTTTTGTTTGCTATTTTTTAGTTATATGTGCAAATTAAACAGCATAATAAATGCCAATCAAGGGGTAGGTAATATCTATACAATGTTAAAATATTACTGGTTTTTCTTAGAATTTTATAATTTACTCCGATTTTCATTCATCTGATGCTCCTGTAATGCATACGTCTAAAGTAAACTCTTTATCAAAATCTAATTATAATTGGTTGCATTAAGCGAGGTTAGATCGAAATTAACATTCATTTACAGTATAGATATGTATGCTAAGCTCATTAATTCAAGTTTTTTTATCACAATAATTTTTAATAAAATTTCGTTTAAAATTGCTTTTTTTTACGATTAAAATGTGCTTTTGATATTTTGCATTGACATATTATTCACTTTTATGGTAATTTGCTATTACCAAATCTTCAAAAACCGCCACTCTAGAAATCAATAACTCTTGCATCCTCACTTCCATAAAATATGGCTTGAGGCTAAACATTAGATAAGTTTTACAGGGCTTAAAAGCAGTAAAATTTTCTTTGGTAGGAGATGTCAAAAATTAAAGGCCACGATTTGGCTTTTGATTCTGCTGGAAGCTGATTATTCTCCCCTACTCTGACTTTGCCGAAGAACTGAAATACTTAACATAAATGGGGGTTATCAGTTTATTTTGTAGAGATATTGCTGAAAATTTTTTAAATATCTAAAGATGATCTAGCAAATATAACTAGACCATCTTCTTAGAATTAAGATTGGTTAATTTTCATTATTATTCCCCCCTCTATCATTAATTACATTAATTGATGGTGATGATGGTTCTAAATTTCCTATAAACTCATTCATATAATATTTTGTATCATATATCCCATCACCTTTCTCATATAATGGTTTTTTTTGACTATCTGAAACCCTATTACCATAAAAATAGGCTTGAATTATTTCTTCTTTTGAAACAGTTTTGAGTTCTATTCCATTGTCATAACTATTTTTTATAATGTTATTTTCAAATATCAATCCTATACAGGTATTTTCAACCTGTATACCTATATTTGGATTATTAATGAGATTCCCACCAATAATAGCATCATTTACCAGTGTTAGCCTCAAACCTCTAGAACCTCCATGTGATATCTGGTTATTAGAAATTCTAACATTTGTTAGTTCTTTTAACCAAATACTACCTTGACCAAAGTAACCACTCAATGTATTATTAGCTATTAAAAAATCTTCTCCTGGTTGACCAATATCATTCTCTTTTATTTTAACTAAAATACCGCTTGTATTACCTGAATATTCTTCAAACCCGCTTTCAATTAGATTATTAGTAATATGTATTTGTTTTGTCGTTGATGCGAGTCCTACATGCAACATATTAACGTTTTCTGGTACTGGTCCTAACAATATATTTCCATCAATAATTATATTGTAGGTAACATTATTTCCTGTGCGATCAGGGTCGCCCTCAATGCTATTAAGTTAAGCATTTTTCTATCTATTTTTTGATTGGTAATGTATCAATAACATTTGCAGATGATACATTTTCACCATCATCATTTGCTATTTTAAATTTTGAACATTAGAATTAGACCTCACTATCTAAATACAGGAAGCTGGGTATCGGGCGATATGGATTATTACAGACTTTTCCTTATTTGTTGTACTGGGTAATCACACCTGCCCGCTGCTTGATCCTTGTCCCCCTTGGAAAATGTCTTCCCGGCTTTATAGCTGTCATCGAACTTGCGATTTTATCGGTGAGTATCTTTAATATCCTATCTATACAGCGACAGGAGAGGAAATCTATGATACTCTTTCGCCAGAACCTATAGGCATTCTTCCAATTGCACTTGTAGTCTAACCGCCTCTTGGCCGTTTTCCGTTTTATGATATCCTGCGCAGGAGCGGCCACTAGACTGGTCATGTTGAGGGTAAATATATGTGCGTAGAACTCCTGTAGTACACCTTGTGCTTTTTTACAGCCGAACTGTTCTATCTTCATCTTGGGTTTGAGTTTCTTGAAGCATTCCTCCACGCCCCATCTCAAATGGTAGAGTCCTTTGATGTCATCAGTGGTGTATTCATCTTGATCGAGCAAGGAAGTGATGAGCAGTTCTGTCTCCCCGGTATCCAGTTCCACCTTGACCACCCTTACCCTTATGGGGGAATCGTCCATCTCATCTCTGGTGCAGGTGAGCCGCTCCTTGCGACTTGGTCGCCACTCTATGATAAAGTCTTCCCTTTCCTCCAGCATCACCTGCTTGGTGAAGTTGGAGGCACCCACAGCGAAACGTACGCAGAAGTCACGCCCTGCAAACATAAGATGCTTTAATACCGAAAAATATCCGAAGTTCCTATCTAAGAGGAAAAGGCCTTCCATGTGGGCAATGGTCTCAAGGATATCATAGAGCATGGATTTTTCTCCTGTATCCATCCTGTCCAAACGGCTATCCACGACTATATTGTTCAGCACATCATGCATAAAGAATATCCGTGCCGCGCAGCGGTCCACACCGTGGGAAGTGGTAGCATGCACTCCGAAAACGTCCTTTATGTCATCGGAGATGGGCAGGTTCAGGCTGCTACCATCGCCAGCGAGCAGCACATGTTCTTTCCAGTAACGTTTGTTCGAGATCATGTAGCTCTCGACAGTCAAACCATTGAGGTCATTGAAGAAAGTTGGCGATATCTTGTATCTTGCCTGGGTGAAGGCACTACCGGTTACTACTGGTGCCAAGAGTTCTGGGAGTATTTCTTGTATATTGTACTCCACAGACTCCTTAAAAAGGTTGAGGATACACTTGGTTATGTTGGCGAAACTGAGTGGTGAAGCTCTTGTAAAGTCCTTTTCCGAGCACCTGTAAAGCTCAGGACTCCTTGGGCTATGGATGAGGGCAAAGATTTTTTTTTGAAGGTCCGTAAGATACCTTCTCATTGAGAATCCTGTTCATGGTAATACCGTTTTCTAAATTCACATAACAAAATTTATCTAAATATAGTAAGATTTTGCTGTTTCACATCATGTGGATTCCTTAACTTAATAGCATTGGGGTCGCCCTTATCCTTACCATCATCGCCTAAATATATTGAAGCTCCTTTAGCTCTTTCAATTATATTATTTTCAATAATATAATTTCTGGTAATAATATGATCACCAGTTCCCTCGTCTGCAATTGTTATCCCATTATCATATGCATCAGTTACTATATTATTTTTTATTATAAGTTTATTTCCAATACCTCCTGCTTTAATTCTACTTCCTCCCTCAATTAAATTATTCTCAATCCATACGTTTTCACATTGTCTAACTAAAATAGCATGTACACAACATACATCATTACTTTGGCTATCAAAAATATTTATATTTCTAATTGTTATATTTTTGCTATGCTCTCTAAATGCTATTGCGTTAGCAAATAATCTATTTGCATTTTCTGGAATTTCAAGGCCATTAAAATCTATTGCTAAATTTTCCACTATAACATTTGAAACACTATCACTTACAAAAATACTCGTTTCTCGAGTCCTTTTTATAAGTGAAGAAAATCCCTCTCCTGATAAAGTAGTATTACTCTTTAATGATAAAGTCGAACTAATTAAATATGTACCAGATGGTACACACACTTGACCTCCAAATCCGATAGAATTTAAAGCATTTTTAAAAGCCTTTGTATCATCAGTTTGACCATCTCCTACTGCACCAAAATCTTTAACATTTGCTGAACAAAATGTATTAATTGTTGATTCAACATCATCTGAACTAGGAGATACATCTTCCTCAAAAAGTGCACAACTAACAAAGAAAAATAGTATGATTAGCTCTAAGAATATTCTTAGTACATTCCTCTTAAAAACATTGTATACGTTTTTCATCTTTTTTAAATTTAGTTTTGAAAAAATTCTATTGAAGAGTGAATCGGTATTTACATTCTAATATTTATTAAGAAAAAATAGCATTGTAATATTGACATGTGAAATCATACCAATACATAACTATGCTATTATGAAGGATAGAATTATTTAAAGCTTATATTTTGTTGAAAAAATAGAATTTATGCTTTCTATACAAATAACTTAATTCTGTTTATTGGGAACGATGGTAGATGATAATTAAAACTATGCAAACAACACTATTGCTCAGAAAAGAAGTTCAATATTTTTACCAAAAAAATAGTATAATTTGTAAGTGTCTGACTTTCAGTTAACTTAAGTTACAGTCTTAAACATATAAAAAGTAGCATTAACTTTCGGAAATTGTTGTACCATCATTTTCTCTAAATAGATACCTTAAAATCAGTGAATATTAGAATAAAGAATAAGGTATTTATTTAAGCTTGCAGCCGCAAAAAAGTTTTGGAAAACTACAGTCATGGAAATGAAGAAATGGCATCACCGCGGGTGCCGCCTACTGTAGGAATATAGCGGTTATGTGATGAGTTTGGAACTCATAGACAGAGTTTTTATGAATTGATCAGCAGGAACGATGATAAGGAAATAACAGATGCTCTCGTATTAGAAAAAGCATCTAATATTAGGGATAAAATTCCTCAAATAGGCACTGCCAAGCTTTACTTTCTGCTGAAAGATTTCTTATTGGCCAATAGACAATCCTTGAACAGTCTTTTAAAAAAGAACAATATGCTTGTTTATCGTACCAAAAGAAAGCCTCGAACAACTAACTCAGATCATCCTTTCAGGAAATATCCCAACCTAATTAAAAAATTGGTTGTAGAAAGACCGAATCAGCTTTGGGTAAGTGATATTACCGCGTCGCATAGACCTATGTAGCTATGCCACAAGGCTTTAGTTATTTAAGTCTTTTGGCACAAGTCATTATGTCACTTACTAATGAAGCTTTACAGAAAACTGGTTTTGCAAAACATACTATCTATTATTAGATACCTTGAGGAGGTATATTAATATTTGCTTTAAGTACCACCTCAAAAAACTTTTGAAAATCATAATTTGTAATCTATCTGAGCCCAGATTCATTAGCACATTCTCTCCATCTTACATTAAAAGGACTAGTCACTATCTTGATGTTTTATTTGGCTTTTAAAATACTCAATATTCAAATGTTTTGTAAAAAATTCCTTTGCTCCCATATTTACAAATATGATTTGATCCATGCTCTCAAGGGATAAGTTATTAGCTATTCTTTCCTTTTCTTTTTCACCCTTTTCAGGGCCAACGCATAACAGCCGGACATTCTTTCTTTTTAAACCTTGGGATAGAATAATATTTACATATTCGTCTGCAAATGAATATCCCACAACTACAATTAATCTGATATTCCCAATACAAGCTTCTCTTAATTTTGAAGCATAATAAAGATAAGGGTCATTTGAAGTCATCTTATGTTGAACACCAAAAATCAGCTCAGCATTATCAATAGGGTCATTTTTTTCTACTAATTGTTTTTCTTCAAATTCCCAATTAATAGAACCATGTAGTTTGAACAATAAAAAATGCTTGTTATCAGTATTTTCAAAATTATGCTGGTTCCAAACCATGTTATTTTTATTGAAACCAGTCTCAACAGTAAAAATGTTATTTCCTACAACTTTTTCAAAACAAAGATCATAATTAAGTGTAAATATTTTGAGTGGGTCGTCCATTTGACTTTGTAATACCCTAAACCCTTCATAGTATTTTGCATCAAGGTATTCAATTTCAAGCCATTCCTTTAACTTTCCTCTTATTAAACCATTTAGCTTTTTGAGTTTGTCAAAATTTTCACCAGCCTGATCAAACAACCGGATATTCCATGCCCCAATAAACGGATACATAATATTTTTGTCCTTTTTTTCAATCTCTGCCATTACAATCAGTAGTTTTTCAACATTAAACTGACCAAACTGGCCAAAAATACCTTCTGAATAAATAATGCAGCTTTTTAAGAAGTTAAACAAACCTTCAACATCCTTCCATTTTTTTACATCTTTCTTCTTTCCAGTAGTAAAACAATCTTCAATTTTTTTTACCATCTCGTTTGAAGTTGGAATCTTAGCCTCAAGACTGGCTCCAGCACCTAATAAAAAAAATAATTGCCCTTTCAATTTATCTTTCCCTTGTATGATGGATAGCTGCTTTGCAGTTTCCTTTATCATCGAAACTACTTCATTTCGCTTAAAGGCAAATAATGGCTCTTTCCATTCAGAAAAGATTTTCATCACACCTAAAACACGGTTACCCTTGGTTTCATCAACTAATGCCACCATCATTTGGGACTTTAGATTATCTTTTAAGGTCAATTTATAATTGGCAAAATTTGTATTTTTTGTAATATTCAATAAAGGTGAGGTAATGTTATCATCGGATAATGCAGTATTGGATTGACTAATCGTTGTTAAAAAATTAAATGTACCCTTGCCTAACCCCTCCTTATCGAACAAAAACCTATATATAGGAAAATCATACCCCTCATTAAGCATGTCTTCTTTTTTCTGAAATTCCTCGGGTGAAGATTTTATATAATTGTCAAAATAAATGAAGGAAGGGTCACTTTCTACAAAAAAAACTGCACTTAGCTTTAGAATATTAAAATCTATAGTTTGTGATGGGTTAATTTCTTTTGTGAAATTTTCAATTTGTTCAAATTTATTTCCACATTCATGTGTTTTATTATCTTTAATAATAGCTTTCTTCAAGTTTAAATGTGCCTCAATTTCTTCCTTCACTTCCTCATAGTCTTTAGTTAGAAAAAAATGAATTCTCTTTGCCTCTAACAATTTAGCTACATTTGATAAAAGAAGTTTAAACAATTCCTCCTGACCCTGAGTACTTTGGCATCTTTTTTTAAATTCACTGATTCTCTTAAGGTATTCATTTCTCTGTGCTCTCCTTTCCTCAGCCCAATAATCATGAAGCTTTACGGCTATAGCATATAAATTGTCTTTTAAGCTTTCATCAATTACAGCATATGCTAAAAATTGATCTTTTATTCTTAGAAATACAAGCCTACTATTATCATCAATTAATGCATGCTTAAGTGGTTTGGGTTCTTCTGGTACTTCGGGTTTAAATGCAAGTAATTCTCCATTTGGATTTAACCCAATTTTCTCCCAAGAGTAATTCCCCTGTAATATACTAGGTTCATCAGGATAAGGCTTTGTCTTTTGATAACTAAACCCGCTCAAGATATGGACTACTTTAATATTTTCAGTATTTAACTCCTTGAGATTTTTCCCAATAAGTTCCTCAAGCTTCTGGTCTTCATCGTTTATTCGCTGAGACATATTGTTAGAAGAAAGAAATTACGATTAGTACTAAATAATACCTATAAATTAACAAATAATTTCGTCTTTCTAAAACATGTTTTATTATTTTAAGCCAATGCAATAGTATTTTGTAATCTACAATCCATATTTATAGCCAATATGTATTTCAAGTGTAGCAGAAAACAAGCTTCCTATAACTATTGACCTAATTTTTATCTCCATTAACACAATTGGTAATAATAACCCTGATTAATATAGCAGAATAGTAAACATTCTAACTAAACATAATAAGGAATTATGGTTTTTTGTAATATACTGGTAATCAGTATATTAACCCACTGTACTCACTCGAATTATTCGAAAAGTTAAAGACAAACCTTATGGAGTAAGAATAATTACCCATGTATTTATAACAGAAGAAACCGTCTTTTTACTCTCCATCTACGTTAAATCTGACAAAGAAAGTATCTCAGATAAAGAGCTAGCAGAACTGCTTGATGATATAGATGAATAGCACAGTGTTTTGTTTAATAATACCAAGATTAGCTACTGTATAACATAACCCCCAACATCTCTAAAGATATTGGGGGTTTTCTATTGGGATAATACTATTTTAATCCAAGAAAGAATGAAACAATATTATCAATAATTTGGTGTGCAGTGAGATGCTACACACCAGTGATGGTTATATAACTTTATGTATTAAATACAATAACCCCAAAATACTTATTCCTGGAATGTATATATAAATTAAAACCCTAGCTGTTTTATCCATACTAGTACCCAATCTATCAAAGCTCTCCCATACCTGTTTATAATTCAAATTTTCTTCAACATATTTTTGATAAATTGTTGGAGGATAGTAATCTTCATAACGGAGTTTAGGTTGAAACTTAACGTGTACACCAATCTGAAAACTGGTCAATGATTTTCCAGTTAATTTTCTTAGTTGTTCATTAAGATATAATATTTTTTGAGTATATATATTCTTTCGATAATTATACCAACAGAATAAATTAACCCCAATACCACCAATTAAAGCAGTAAAACCTATCATTATTAGTTCGATTAGTCTCAAAGTACTCATAATTCCTATCGTTGATTAAGTGTGCCTTGAATATTAAGTAGTTAAGAAAAAGAAATCGAGTATTTAGATCCATAATTCTGAAGAATTTCAATAATTTTTTGGTATAGTGTATTTTGAGATTGATAATCGTTCGGTTCTAACCAATAATATTTCATCTGTCTCCATAATATCTCTATTTTATTGAGTTCAGGGCTATAGGCAGGTATAAATTGTAGGTAAAGTCCTTTTTTGCGCCATTCGACTAACTTTTCTTTTACAATCTTTGCCTTATGCACTGGGGCATTATCTAATATTACTATCGTTTTTTTATTGATTCTTTCGCTTAAATTAGACAATACTTCAACTACTGTTTTTGCAGTACATGCCTCTGGCATCATATAACCGTAAAAGCTTTGACTGTGGATATTAAGCGTACCTAAAACTGTCCAATTAGTTGAGCTGCGTTTAGCAGGAAGCAAAATTTGCTGTCCTATTGGTTGCCAACCATAGGGCACATTTGGATTTAAGTTAAAGCCCGATTCATCCATAAATATCAAGTCTATTATTCCTTGTTTTGCTTGTTGTTCTAGGTAGCTTAATTCCGATTTGAAAAACTCAAAAAGTACTTCATCTCTTTCTGGTTTTAAGCTCTTTCTATAGCGTTTCCATACCAATCGATGCCTCTTGAAAATACCCTTTAATGTTTGTATATGGCAACTTTTACCTGTACTAGTGATCACTTCTTGAAGAAATACTTTTATCCTTTGGATGCCCAAACAGGCTTTTTGGATCATTTTTTTTCTTCTGTTTCTGTATAAATACGCCTACGACCACTTTTAGGAAGATTAGCAAGATTGGTCATTTTTCCTTGATCCCATCGGTTAAACCAACGAGATATTGTATCACGATTTACTTCTAATATATCTACAATTTGCTCCATAGTATAGCCTTTTATACTCAGCAGTAATCCTTCTATGCGAACAGATTCCTGTCGACTCATTGGTTTTTTTAGTTGAGATTTTAATAAATCAACTTCTTCTTTACTTGCTTTGATAAATCGGTGTTGTCTCATAACACAAAGCTATCTATTTTTTAAATACTTTATTTCTTTTTTGTAGTTACTTAAAGTCAAATTTTAAACCGAAAGAACCAAAACTTTGTGCAAAGTCTTCCTGTAAACCAGCCTTGATTTCATACTTCCCATTTAATCTATTATGTATCATAATTAACTCAGTAAATAATGTACCTGCACCATTTATGGTTTTATTTAATATAGGTTTTGAACTTCCTCTCTTAAATATATATTGATTAACAGTTTTTACATCAAATAAACCTATCAAACCCTCTGCTTTTATAAATCTACTCGCATTTGTTTCACCATCAAATCCTCCTGCCATATCTATTCCCAAAGTTGATTGAGAGAACCCTTCACCAGCAACATACTTTAAAGTAGGGCGAAATTTCAGTAATGTAACATTTCCACCAATAGAATATCCAAATGCTCCTCCATCTTTCAAAGACTGGGGACCAGCACTAAAAGTTATACCCAAACCTAATTCAAACCCTCCAGAATTAAATCTAGCTGTCCACCATTCTGGAGCTATTCCGCCTGATGCTGCATCAGCTACTGGATTTGATGTTATAGTCACTTCATTAATCATTTGATACACACCGTCACCACCTACTAAACTACTATATGCGTAGTCTAAATTTGATTTCTTATACTTATCATACTCCGCACCATCAGGGCATGTTGGACAGGTAGCAATATATCCCGGGCGTAAATCATCTTTTATTTTTTGATAATTTGGTCTTTCGTCATTTTCTTTATTAGGATATATGTAGTCAAAGAAACTTCCTCCTGACCCTCCTATATCATCACCAGATAATTGGGGCATTAGACCTGTAGGGTCATTCAAACTAATTGGATTATTGAATGCATATTGATAAGGAGTAATGCTAGACAATTGATCGACCATAGCGTCTATACCTGTGAGTCTACCTAGCTGTGGGTCATATCTTCTAAAGTCTGTTTCATCCCAGTTCAATCCAAAAGCATCTTCCCTTTCCACTCCTTGGAACTGGAACTTATGGTCGGGAATGCCTTGTTTCTCGATGCCGGCTAGGTTTAATCCGAAAGGATAGTAATGATTTTCTTGCACAATTCTGGCTGGAGTATAATTGATTTCAATATCATCAAACCAAACATCTAGATCACTTTCATTGGCTACAAATATTTTCACAAAGTATCTGCTGAAATATCTAGAATTAGACTCAACAGAAAGTAATAAATAGTTTCTCCCCTAAATTTTTAACTTAAAAAGGTTTTACATCAGAAGTAATACCATTTTGCCTTATAACTTTTTGCTAAAAGCTATAAGGCTACTGTTGATTTAATCAATAAGTTAATATTCAGAATTCAGGACGGTAGCCCTTTTGTTTTACCTAATTACTGTGTGAAGTTTTTTACTACAAATTAGTTTGACACCTGATTTCAATGTTGTTAGTCAAAATATTTGATTAAAATATTAGGGTTACCCATCTAAGTCGCAGCACAAATAATTTGACTATAGGTTTTAGGTTTACCCTCGGTCATTCTCTCAAGTAATTTATCCAGGATGGTTTCTCTAAAATTCCTTCGATTAAATCTGAAGAAATATTCGTTTAGGTAATCATTCAACAACCTTTTATCGCAATAAGAATGAGTACCTCTCAACTAATTTTTCAAATTCCTAATCTGCAGATGTAACATAGTGAAGTTTTCACCCTTGTTTGATAACTGTGAACGCATATTCTTGTATAACTTTTTGATAGGTTTATAACCGCTCCATCCATCTGTAACTACTGCTGCTTTTTTACTTATATGATCTTTGAATATAGGATTTAAGCTCTTAGCATACCGCCTGCCTGCATTGCCTTCTCTATATTCAATGGCAATCACTACTCTTACTTTTTTGTCTGAATGGCTGCGACCTTGTTCTCCTTCTTGGGGAGCACCTATTTCAAACTCATCTACATGCACCTGATCTACTAAGGGAAACTTTTTGCTACTACTCATAGCCTGTTGCACCTTACGTCTAAATAACCAGGTTATCGCTTGCCTTACACCAAAACGTTGGGCTAAATGAATACTATTTGCTCCTTTTTTATTGGTAACAATCTCATAAACCATGGCAAAGGCTATGTCTATACCAAATTTCAACTTATGAAATAGCGTATGAGCTGTGGCAGATTCATCATAACCACAAGCTGTGCATCGTTTACTAAAACCTTGTTTACCTTTACAAAAAGTAGTATGCCTACATTTTCGACAATGGTAACCATCACTCCATTTCTGATTATGTAAATACGCTAAACACTGTTCTTTTGTCCCAAACCTGTTTTTAAATGCTTTTTCTGTTAATCCTTTATCTATTTTCATCTTATATACGCTTATTTTAAGCTAAGATAATCCTGTAGATCGTATGGGTTTTAAACACTGAGATTTAGATGGGTAACCCTATAAAATATATATATATCCTCATTTAAAGCACCATCTAAGGCATTCTTATAATAAGTTGCTTGTTCTTTGGAAAAACTATTATCACCCATCTCTTCTTCAAAAGAGAATGATTGATATAAACTTATGATATCTTTTTTGTCTAAAAGGTAATAATTATGGGATAAACTATAATTACCATTAACACCATATGAAAACAAAGTTTCTGCTCTTGGATTATTCATACAAATGTAATCAGTAAACCAATAACTAATATTGAAGTAGGGAAGTAGAAACCATGCATCAGAAAAATAAGTAGAGCATTTTTTAAAAAGTAATAATTCAAAAAAATTAGTATACTCCCATTCCTCAACATCTTCTGAATTTATAATTCTATGTAAATATCTATTTATCCAAGTATCATTCTGTTGAGCCTTATCTTTATAAGATGTTGTATGACTCAAAAAATTTTCGTCATATGATATAAAATCGTTTGAAGAATAATTTTTTTCATAAAAATCACTTTCAAGATCGTCTAGCATTTTAGATGCTTCGACCTTTAAAAGGTGATTATCCACCTTCATTTTTTCTACTTCATCTTTATTGTATGAGATTGAAAACATTTTAAAGAAATGATAGAAACTCTTGAAAATATGGGCATTAGCACAGATGGTCTTTTTATGAATGCTAATGCTGGCTTTGATTGTAATGAATTCAGGACGCTCTGCTTTGAATATGGAATAACACCTAATATCTGTATGAATAAAAGAATAGGTAATTTAACAGACCGAGATGAATATTTTGACCCATTGCTTTATAAACAACGCACTGTTATTGAGCATGCTTTTGCTTGGCTAGATGCTTACAAAGCATTATTAATTCGATATGAGAAAAAAGCCAAGAACTGGTTTAACCTCAATTTGCTCGGCTTTTTTGTCGGTTTTTCCAAAAAAATTTACCCTAACTAACTTTAGACAGGTTCTAAAATGAAAATTTATTTCCTCTGGAAAATATTTTTATAAAAACATTTTCCGTTATTTTTTTATGAAATCCAAAATATTGCAGATTGCTTTAGAACACTTTTTAAAAAATGGCCTCAAAGGAGTTTCAGTCCAAAAACTGGTTGCTCCTATTGGTATTTCTACTAAAACCGTTTACAAGTATTTTACAAGTAAAGAGACTTTGATTGAAGCAGCTTTATATGAGTATCATAAAGAACGATATACGGAATTGTTAAATTTAATACAATCACAAAAACCTGTTTGTGCTTTTTTTGAAGTGTGGAAATCCGCTTTTGATACGGAACATAAAGTAAATAAAGCTTTTTTTGAAGATTTACATTATTACTATCCAGAATTGGCTAAAAGGATTGAGTCTGATGTAAAAGTAAAATTTAAAGCACAATTTCTGGATTTAATTCGAAAAGCTTTATTAGATGGGAGTTTTCGCCAAGGCCTTATTCCCGAACTAGTATTAAGTGGGATTTTTATGTTGTACAATTCCATAATTAGAGACGATCAGTTTAAAAACTCTCCATACACTAAAGATGATATTCTGGGAAATTCAATTGGAGTCTTCATTAGAGGGCTCTGTACAGAAGAAGGATTAAATGCTATACAAGTTTATATGAGAATGAAAAAAGATCAATTAAAAGAAAAGTAACAACTAACTATGGTTCTTTTAGAGTGACCATTTTTATCTCCTACAATAAAAATTTCATTAATGTACGCTAACATAAATTTAACAACACTTATACAACCAATTCTATTTTTCGCTTTAATAGTGATTTTTGTTCACGATGTTAATTGGGTAGAAGATGGAGTAGAACCACCAACCAATACATAATAAATGATGGGCAGGTACAATTTCCGGCGACAGTTCATGAACTTGAAGGAATCCAGCCAGAAGTGAACCTGAAACTCGATAGAAACAAAAGAGCTGGTATAGCCATAAATGAAGAAGTAACACTTCCTGCTATAGTTGATTTACTAGAAAATACAGGTAAAATCGTAAGTGTCGAGTAGGAATTTTGTGGGTTAGGTGAGTTTAATAACAAAGTAAATCCGGTAAATCGTAAGCTAGATCATTTAGGGGAAATTGTTATAAATACTACTCATAGATTTAGTCAATTGGTTACTTATTTTACCTCGCTTCAAAAAGCTTCTCAAAGAAATGGGAACGCTGAAACCGACTTCACCAGAATTCAAAATATAGATAGAGTAAGAGTAGTTGTTCAATAAAAATTTCAAATGAAAATTAAAAAGGTAATTAAAATACTGGCAATCATACTCTTTGTGATGGTTGCCATGGTGTCATTAGTTATAGGACTTACACTAAATGTAGTTTTTACTCCTGAAAAAATTACACCTTTAGCTGAAGAAATATTAAATAATCAGTTCAATGCAGAAGTTAAATGTGAAGGGGTAGAGTTAACTTTTTTTAGTACATTCCCTAGATTTGGTGCTAAGTTAAATGGAACCTATATTAAATCATTAAATTCGGGAACGGAAAAAGATACATTGGCGGCATTTAATTCTGCTGTTATCTCTTTCAATGTTTATCAATATTTAAAGTATCACAATATCTCTATACAAAATATTACCATTAAACAACCTAAACTTTATGCTTTTGTGGGTAAAGGTGGTAAAACTAATTGGGATATTGTAAGCAGAACAGATTCGGTTGAGACTGATACCAGCTCATTAGTGATTAACGATATCGAAATTAACCATTTAGAAATTGAAAATGCTGATTTGGCTTATGAAGATGAAACTACAAATTTAACTTATCGAGCAAAGTCGTTTTCGCTTCTAGTTCAAGCTATTAAAAGTGATAACAATATAAAATTTGATGTAAATACTAAAAGTAAAAACGTGGAGGTCTATTTTAAAAGTAATCCTGTTTATCAAATTAATAACCTTGGAGCTGATCTATCTTTTGATTATGATAGCATTAGAGGAAATATTTTGGTTGAATCTAAAGATATCACCGTTAATGATATTCATTTTGAAACCAAGGGTGTACTTACTCCCAAACCAGAAGATAGAATGGTAGATGTGCAGTTAAATGCCAAACTAACTTCGAATTCTATTGATCATTTTTTATCATTAATTCCACCTCATTTTTTACCTAAAACAGATATTAAAACCACTGGAAGATTAATCTTTAATGTAGATGTAAACGGAATTTATGGAAATGGTAATCTACCAACTGTAGACTTTCTTTTTACTCTTGAAAATGGAAGTCTGGCATACAAAAACTTTCCTGGAAAAATAAATACCTTAACCACAAAAATGGAAGGTAAAATCTACCCGAATAACACAAAACCATCTTTTGTAAACATTGAAAATTTACAGGTTAAAGGAACAGGAATCGATATACAAGCCCATGGAAATGCAAAAGATATTTTAAATGTTGCTCAGGTTAAAGCTCAGTTAAAAGGGGATGTTGATTTAACTGAATTGTACCAAAAATTTCCTGTAGATTCTACAGTAGTACTTCAGGGACAAACCAAGGTAGATTTTAGTACAGAACTTTCTGTAGATCAAATCCTAGAAGAAAAGTATGATCAACTAAATGTAGCTGGCATTATCGATTTAAACAATGTAGTGGTTAAATCTAAATTAGATACAATTGAATTTGCTTCTAAAGCAATGAATATAAACTTTTTTAGAGAACTTAAAATTTATAATAAAACCTTTGCTGAAGTAAAATTAGATAGTACCGAATTACACCTAAAAAACAACATTTACTTTCAAGCCGGTAATATACACCTGACAGGAGCAATAAGTAAAAGTAAAAGCAAGGAATCAGTTTTTAATCTAACTGCCAGCTTAAAAGATATAAATGCAGGTATGCAATCCGATTCCGTTTTGGTTTTATTAAAAAGAGCAAATTTAAGCGGAGTCTATCACCCTAAAGATATGGGAGCGAATGCTTACATCACATCAGATTTTACCATTGATAGTATTGGAATAAGTCAGGCTAAAAATTTTGTTGGGATTCAGCAAGGAAGCTACCAAATTAGACTAGATCATAAGGGCCCAAAAATTTGGTTACCAAAGGGTAATATCCGTTTCCAAAGTTTAATAGGAATGCTACCTCAACTTGGTAAACCAATTTTTGTACCTGCCACAAAACTTTATTTTGAAAACGATAACTTTTCCTTAGATCACACCAAACTGAAATATGAAGATACAGATATTACCCTTACTGGAAAAATAGAACATGCAATTGGTTTTTTTACTGGGAAAAAAGTGCTAGCAGAACTTGAGTTAGAATCGGATTATATAAATGCCAATCAATTAATGATGGTTTTTGCAGGTATGAATGAAACTGAGGGTGCTGATAATACTAATAAAGATGATGATAATTTAAATGATTCAACTTATAGTGAAACATATACATTTAGAATACCAGACAGTATCCATTTTGATTTTAACACAAAAATTAAGCAATTAAAATTAGGATATTCCGATTTTAATGATCTTAAAGGGTCTTTAAAAGTAGAAAATGGCAACCTTTATTTAAATGGGTTTAAACTTAAAACTTTAGCAGCTGACCTAGATGCAGATTTAGTATACAGTGCGAAAACAAAGGAAAAAGCAGATCTTGATTTTACCTTTTACCTCTCTCAGATCGAAATGGATAAATTAAATGAGTTTTTACCAATTTTAGATTCACTTTTTCCAATGACAAAATCATTTATGGGAAAGGTTGATTATAGAATGAAAGGAAAAGCGACACTTAATCAAGATTTTGATATAGACATTAGTAGTTTTAAAGGAATTGGTGCAATGAAGGCGGAAAACATTATGGTAATGGATGGTCCCACTTTTACTGATTTGGCTAAAACATTTATGTTTAAAAATAAAGAACTAAATCCCATTCAATATTTAGAAGCAGAAATGGAGTTTGATGGCAATGATGTAAACATTTTACCTGCCTTGTTAGAAATAGACCGATATAAACTAGCCATAGGTGGGATACAACATTTAGACATGACTTTTGACTATCATATATCTGTGCTAGAATCTCCCGTACCTTTTAAAACTGGAGTAGATGTAAGTGGTGATATTGATGATTATAATATCAAAGTTACCAAGGCTAAATATAAATATTATTTTGCGGAAAAAGAGCGCTTACTAAACAAAGCTGATACTTCTGTAATCAAGAAAAAAGAATACATTCTTAATGAGTTAGGGTTTTAATTGTTTTATTTTATACATAACATTTATATCAATTTTCACTGATTATCAAAGAAAATATATTATTTCACGCATTGAGACAAGTGCTTTTTTAGCTCAATTTGGCAGGTTTTCAATTATGTTACTCGTTATATTGCATAAATAGTGTGAAATTAAAAACAATGAACCAAGCCAAAAAAAAACTACTTAAGTCTAAACTAAGTGATCAAATAGTTAGGCTAAAACACATTTTTATAGAAAAAGAAAAATGTGAGGAAAATATTAGAAATACAATTTCAGAGATGGTTCCTCCTGGTACTGTATTGTTTACTGCTATTAGCGATAACAACCCCAAGCAAGGTGTTTTTTATAAGGTTGTATCAAATCAAGATTACATAAAATACTCGTATGTAACTGATGTTAAAAATCTTGAATACTTACAATTCATTGCAAAATATTATTTAAAAAATGGAAGGCTATCTAAGCAAAGTTTCACATATTTTGTCCAAATAGAAGAACTCGAAATTGTAGAAGACAAAGAAGTCCTTAATCTACTTGAAAATGGACATTATAAAAAGGCAATCAATTTATATACTAAAACAGGGCATTTTCATAAAAATTAAATTAGGCATTTCAGAGCTAACTTTCTATCATAATTCATATCTTCTCGGAATGCCTTAATACTTTCTCTATCATTGAAGTTGTCTAAAGTAGTTATACTGTAAAAATGCTTTTAACCAAAATATTATTCTTTTCCTCAAAAAGACCTGTAATCTTATATTTTCGAGTTCGAAAAAAAAGCTATCATTTGAGGGAAGTAGAATTTTGAAAAGTAGTTAACAAAACAAATAATCCATTTTTAGTAATTATGCCAAATTATATATAAATCAACTAGATTAATTTGTTATTTTTTATTTTAGACAACTTCATTGTGTTTTCTAACTAGGTTTACAGCCACATTAATAATAGCAGCTATTGCTCTAGTTCTCCATTTGTTGAAGCACTTAATACTATCTTCTCCAAATATTTTGTCCCGTATATAGTGATCAGCTTCAATACTCCCCGCAGGGGCCGCCAGTGTGCCCTTACAGCTTGGAATAACTCTATTCCAATATCTTTACAATTACGGTGAGTCACCTTCTTATTAGAGATATAGTAATAAGTACCTACGTTTTTATTACCTGTTTTTAAATTAGTTCGTTCTCGTTCTACCACCATAAGTTTAGCTACTCCGCTGTTATTCCAAACTCTAGCAAACCAACTTGGATCTATGTGATAGCAATAGCCTTTTCTTCTCTCTATTCGACCATGTCCTTTCTCTAATATGTCTTCAGTCCAAAATGTCTTTTCAGTATTATGGATGTCTTTACAAGCTTCTAGGAGGTATTTTTGATTGGCCTTAACTTGAGCCAGATAAGTACCCTGTCTTTGGTGAATGGCTGTCATCAGATGAGCACTAGTATGTAGTGCATCCAGACTGTAGCAACATTTTAGTGACTTTTGGTTTTCAAAATATGTTTTTACCAATGCTTTTTCAGAACTCTTTGAGCCATCATAATAACAAATGACTTTACTACTACTATCATGATGATTAAGTATTCTTACTATATTTTCAGACCGTTTTTGCCCTGCAACTCCATCTATGCTTCCTCGTAACTCCGCTTGCAGCCGCTTGCCATCAATAGCAAACCAAGAGTCAATACCATTTTTACGTTGATGATTAATATTTATACCAAAGAATTCTTCATTCAATTGGTTATAAGAGTGAAAATCTAGTAGTTCCAACAGTCTACCAATTGCCGCAGTGGACCTTAGGATTGTAAAGAAGACAAAACCAAGATCAAGATAAGTAGAATCAGATAAACTTATTAGCTTTAAGTAGACTGGCAGTGAACCATCGCAGTGGAAGGAAATAAAGGCCAAGCAGTTATTCGGAACTGCCAGTTTTTTTAAAGGGCCAAGACCGTGCCACGGCGGCCTGAATAAGAAACTAGTAAACCTGTTAAGGTTCTTAGGGAAAGTCCTTATATGTTTAATTGTAAACTTATAAATGCCAATGAAAACTATTACATTTATCGGCCTTGATATTAGCGGTCCGCCGCGCGGCAAAAAAGTACTTGACTGGTGTTTTATTGGCTCTCATGTACAAGCTCAGCATAGCCAATGTGCTAATGAAACCAAGGCTATTGTAAAACACTTAAAGCTACTTTTCAAAAGCTATCAGCTTGATGAAAATACTGTAATTTGTGCTGAATACACAGGCCATTATATTCACCCTATAGTTCAAGCTTGTCACCAGCTATCTGCCAGATTATGGCTAGAGAGTGGCGCAGAAATCAAAGCCAGTACTGGTGTGATCAGAGGCAAGGATGATAAAATTGACGCACGGCGTATAGCTCAGTATGCTCATCGTTTCTCTGACAAGATGCGTCTGTTTACTTCTACAGGTGAAAATATAGAGCATATCTCATTGCTACAAAGAGAAAGAGAAATGTATGTGACCGACCGGGCCAAGTATCGCTCCCAACTCAGTGACATGAAAGGATTTATACCAGAAAAGCTATATCGGCAAAGAGCCAAGCGTCTGAGTAAACTCATTAAAGAATTAGATGCTTTAATCCAGGGACTAGAAAAGCAGATTGAGCATCTCATCAAGAAAGACAACAAATTAGCTAGGCAATATGAGATTGCCACATCTATTACTGGAGTAGGCAAGCAGACAGCTATTGAAACTATCATTGCGACTAAAGGCTTCACAAAGTTTGATAATGCAAGGCAGTTCTGTTGCCATATCGGGACCGCTCCCTTCAATTATGCTTCTGGTTCTAGTATAAGAAAGGGTAGACACGTTTCCCAAAAAGCAGATAAGAAGTTGAAGTCTGTTTTCCACATGGCCGCTTTATCGGCTATTGCTGCTAAGGGAGAATTTCAGGAGTACTTTCAAAGAAAAGTAGCAGCAGGGAAAAATAAGATGTCCGTTGTCAATGCCATCAGATCAAAACTTGTACACCGAATATTTGCTTTGATTAGGGACAATAGACTCTATAGCAAAGAATATGAAAATTCTTATACAGCAGCTCTTGCTTAATCCATAAGAATAACTGACTCCGAGAAATACATTTGTGAACTACTAATCCCAATTCATTAGCTAGATAAGTATATTCTTTTTTCATCTTTCTATGTACGGAAGAAACGGTAATGTGGCCTGTTACACGCAACATGCTATACAAAAAACAATAAAGTACAAAAGCTTGATCGTGTCTTTTACCTCTATTGTCTCTCATGTCTAACAATTCTTGTAATTTTTGGTAATAACTACTAGTTTCGTTTTTTTAGGTTGTTTCATACTATCATATTGTGCGGCTGCAAGCAATGTGAGAATTCTTTTTTGATAGTATAACAACCTAATTTTTTATCCAAATTTTTTTTATGAAAATGCCCTATATATCTTTACAGGCAGGCATGATTTAGAAAGTTGATTTGTTTTGTCACTAATCTCTACTTTCTCATGCCTGTTTTTGTTGCGTTGCAACAATGTCATTTGTATGTGTCAAATATTTAAATTGGCTCTAAAGTAAAAAATTTCTACCCCAGTAATTAGGCAATTCTTTTAAGGAAAAGAAAATAATAATAAAAACCTAAACTATAAGATAGCATTTATTGTGAAATGTAAAGCTTTAATAAGCTTGTTATTTAGAATGATTTTAAATAACTATGCATTATGAACTCAACTGACGAACATATTATAGCACTTATTCTCAAAGATGATATCCGTGGGTATGAGCTTTTATTTAAAAAATATTATCTGCCTCTAAAAAAAGAAGCAGAAATATTGCTAAGTGATGAAAAAGATGCTGAAGACATTACTCAACAGCTTTTTTTAGAAATATGTAAAAAGCAATTGATTACCAATAAGATAGAAAATTTGCCTGCATACCTGATAAAATCAGTAAAAAATAAATCATTAAACCAATTAAAAAAAAATAAGAAGGAAGTACATTTTCCACAATTACCCGAATCAATTGATTTTTATAATAATCCACTACAACAGCTTACTACTAAAGAAATTCAAGAGGTTTTAAAAAAAAATCTGTTATATCTACCACCTAAATGCAGACAAGTTTTTGAATGGAAATACATAGAAGGTTTTTCTAATAAAGAAATCTGTACTAAAGCGGGTATCTCACCAAATACAGTTGATAATCATCTTGCTAAAGCATTAAAATTACTCCGCCCTAAACTTTCTAGGCACTTTAAAGAAGTAGTTTGTATGCTTGCCGTATTAATCTACATTCAAATTTTTAAAAATTTTTAAAAAAACTTCAATTGAGCGTAGTAGATTTTTGAGACTTGTTTGTCTGTAAGTAGGGATTCAGGAAATACAACCCTGTACTTATAGAATTACAACAACTTACTATAAAATTAAATGAGTAAACAGGAAGACGAAATCTCAAAGAAATGGGAAGAAATAAAACCCCAAATTGAAGAGATTATTGAAAGTAGAAAACAACAAACCAAAACAGTATGGTTTATAAAACCGCTGGCTTATGCCGCAGCAATTAGCTTTATATTGATTGTTACTTCTGTATTAATCTTATCAAACTCAACTATTACAACTATTACTCAGCCAAATCAAACGGCTATTATTACATTACCAGATGGAAGTGTCGCTACCCTAAACGAAAATACGAAACTCACCTACCCAAAATATAACTTTTGGTTGAAAGATTATAGAGAGATAAAATTAGAAGGAGAAGCTTATTTTGAGATACAAAAAGATTCGCTGAAGCCATTTATTATACAATCTCCGCATTTGACAACAACTGTCTTAGGAACCAGTTTTAACTTATTTGACTCCAAGAGTGCTCTAACTTCTTCTTTAGTGGTTGTTGAAGGTAAAGTGAGATTAACTTCACATGAAAATAAGAAAAACCAAATTGTTGAGGGTGGTGAAGAAGCTAATTATAACAAAGCACACATAGTAAAAAAGACAAGTAAAAACCTGAATGCTTTGGCTTGGAAAACCAAAAAGCTTGTTTTTTCTAAAGACCCTATGCTTTCTGTAATTAATACATTACAGAAATATTATAAAATAAAATTTATAATAAAAGATAAATCGATCTTAGAAAGTCAGTTTAGTGGAACCTTTCAACAACCAACTTTACAGCAATTTCTTGAAGTATTTGAATACACTATGGATATTCAATCTTCTTTAAAAGATCAAGAAGTTATTCTAAACAAAAAATAGGCTATTTATTCATGAAAGATATTATCAGAAAGATCCTTCTGATACAGGTCATACTATGCCTGTATAGTTTAGATTCATCAGTTTTAGGACAAAATTCTCTTTTAAACAAAAGAATATCTATCCATCAAAATGGAAGTATTCAGGAAATACTCAATACAATTTCTAACGAAAATGGAATTACATTTTCGTACAGCGATAATTTGTTGCCTTTAGAAAAAAAAGTAGATATCCAGAAAAAAGCAATAACCCTATCTGAAATTCTCAAAGAGTTATTTAAAGGAACGGGTATAGAATTTAAAGAATCAACAAATATGATTCTGTTGAGAATGCAAACAAAAAAAAATGGTCAACAGATCATTGGTAAGGTAATAGATATTGAGGGAAACCCTTTACCAGGAGCTAGTATTCTTGTAAAAGGAACTAAATTGGGCACTATCTCTAATACAAATGGTAAATTTGGTTTAAGAATGCCTAGCAATCAACATGATAGTTTAGTCGTATCTTTTATAGGAATGAAAACCCAATATATCAATGTAGCTATAAAGACCCAAGTAACTATTACAATGGTAGAAGATTTAAAGAATCTTGAAGAATTAATAGTTACTGGCTACAATATAAAAAAGGTAAAATCTGAACTTGTTGGAAGTATTTCTCAACTAAACACAAAAGATTTAAATGTAGACAGACCCATTGAAAGTTTTGATAAACTTTTAGAAGGTAAAGTAGCTGGTGTACAAGTCGAATATACAGGAGGTGGTGAAGCAGGCTTACCAGTTTCAGTTCGAATTAGAGGTCAAGGCACTTTATTGGCAAGAAGTACAAGCCAAAGAGCTACATCTAGTGAACCATTATATATTTTGGATGGTGTGCCTTTGTATGACATTGCTGTTTCCACAAGCTATAATGAGGCAACTATAAATGAACAACGCCTCAATCCACTTGCAGCACTTAATCCACAAGATATTGAAAGCATTACAGTATTAAAAGATGCTGCAGCATCAGCTATTTATGGAGCAAATGCTGCCAATGGCGTAATTTTAATAACTACTAAAAAAGGTGAGAGTAACGAGTTAAAAATAGATTTCAACTACTCACACGGAGTGTCTCAAGCTATTAACTCTATGAAATGGTTAAGCGCAGAAGAATATGTAATGCTGTCAAAAGAAACCTATATTAACAGCGGATACACCGAAGAAGAAGCTACTTTAGAAGCTGGTAATGCAGATGTCAACACAAATTGGAATGATCTTATAATGAGAAATGCATTGTTACAATCTGCTAGTTTGAGTTTAAGTGGCGGTAGTAGTAAAGTTAAAAGTAGGTCATCTATATTCTATAAAAAACAAGAATCTATTTCTAAAGGAAATGATTTTGAAAACTTTGGTGGTAAAACCGGTATCCAAGTCACTTTTTCAGATAAGTTAAAAATGAATTATAACATGCTCCTTAGCATGCATAAAAAAAATGGGCTTAATGTATTTAGTTATGCGCAAGCACCTCCTAATATCTCTCCATACAATAGTGATGGTTCATTTAATACTTCAAATTACTTTGAAAACTTGCCTAACCCATTGGCTGTTTTAGCACAAAATGAAAATTACCACAAAGGTCTAAGTAGTAATGGGAATATTCAACTTTCATATTCTCCCATTAATAACTTAACATTTAGTGCTTTAGCAGGATTAGATTACTATAGAAATAGACATACCATATACAAATCGGCTAATAATAATACAGGTAGTAATTTTGGTGGTAATTTAAATATTGTTGATAGACAAAACCTTCAATGGATAAGTAACTTTAAAGCACATTGGTCGGGTAATTTTAATGAGAAACATCATCTTACAGCATTAGCTGGAATGGAATTACGTGAGCAGACAACAGAGGTATTGAGGGGATATGGTTCTGATTTCATGTATGAAGATTTACATACACTTTCGAGTGCATCAACAAATACATCGAAATCTTTCCAAGAAATAAACAGTGCTGTTTCTTATTTTGGAGAGTTGAGTTACGATTATAAAATGAAATATATTGTAGCTCTTAATATGAGAAATGATGCTTCTTCAGTATTTGGAGGTGATGTGAGAAATGCCAATTTTGCTTCCATTGGCTTTTCTTGGAATGTGAGTAAAGAAGATTTTTTGAAAGATAATAATTTGCTTAGCCTACTAAAGCTAAGAAGCTCTTATGGTTCCACTGGTAACTCAAAAATAGGTACTTATGCTGCCAAAGGAACCTATAGAATTGATACTGACTATGCTTATGGCGGAACAATAGGGATTATCCCTTATAGTGCTGAAAACACCAAATTAACTTGGGAAAAAAACCTAAAATATAATTTTGGTGTAGACATGCAGTTTTTCCACCAACTTGATTTTACAGTAGAATACTACCAAAATAATATAAAAGATGCTATTACATCCATAAATTCTCCTTATGAAAATGGATTTAGTTATGTTGATATCAACTATGCAGACCTTAGAAATTCTGGTTGGGAGTTTAGCCTAGGAGCATCAATAATTGATAAAAATGATTTTACCTGGAGTGCCAATGCCAATCTTTCATTTAATAAAAACATAATTACTCAGCTAAAACTTGATCAAGAACTTATTACACTTACAACCGGAATTGGTTATATCGTAGGAGAAGATACACGTACCATTTACGGTTTAAGATATGGTGGGGTAAATCCTGAAACAGGGTTTAAAAGATGGTACAATAAAGAAGGATCACTTTTAGATGAAGTAATCACAAGTACAGGAAATATAAATTATTACGATCAAGAAGGTAATCTGCTAGACACTTTCAATGGCAGTGATAATTTGGTGCCCATAGGTACTAAAAGCCCTAAGCTTTATGGTGGTATTACTCAAAACATACATTATAAGAATTTTAGTTTAAGCATATTTACTTCATACTCTTATGGATCTGACATTACCCTTAGTAATAGACTTTGGGAGAGTGATGGAGAAAGTATGGGAACTTATAATCAGAGTGTTAATCAGTTAGATAGATGGCAACAACCTGGAGATATTACCAATGTGCCACTTTTAAGTAAAAATCATAGACAACTTAATTCATATATCACTTCTAATAGTGTATTTGATAATGATTATCTCAAACTTCAAAATGTATCATTAAGTTATAGGTTACCTATTTCAATTACTAAAAAATTACATATTACTTCTTGTCAGTTCTATGTACAAGGTAGTAATATAGGCTACATTTATTTCAGTAAAGCCAAGCCCAATAGAAATGGTATAGCAGAATACAAATACTCATTTCCCGAAAACAGAACTTTTACTACTGGTATTAATCTTAGTTTTTAATCATAGAAAATATGTTTTTCTCCATCAAAAAAAATGAGTGGTTGCTCATATTCTTTATGCTTGCATTTTCAAGTTGTGAAGAGTTTTTATACCAAGATCCACAAGAAGAGATCTCAAAAGAAGATGCTTTGAGTGATATAGACAACGTACAACTTTCTTTAAATGGCACTTACTATTTAATTTCTTCATCTAATTATTGGGGAGAGTTTTACCCCATATATGCAGAATTAGCTGGGGGTAATGCTAAACCTGCCTCTAATAGTGACTCTTATTATGAAGACATATATAACTTTAATATCTCTTCAGGTGAAAGTGATAATACATACAGTTACCAGGATATTTATACAGTTATTCTTGCTGCTAATAATATTATAGAAGCCATACCCGAACTAACTGATGGAACAGAAGAGGAAAAAAATCAGATAATGGGAGAAGCATTGGCTATTCGTGCTATGGCACACTTTGACTTATTAAGACTGTATGCACATACATATATATATTCTGATGATGCCAGCCATTTAGGAATTGTATTAAGAGATACCTATACCCCTACTGACACAGAATCTGCAAGAAGTACAGTTGCAGAAGGATATACATTGGTAGTAAATGATTTAGTTGAAGCCGCAGGATTATTAAATGATTTTTCAGAAGCTCTATATTTTTCAAAACAGGCTGCTCAAGCTTTATTATCTAGGGTATACTTATATCAGGGAGAGTGGGCAAAAGCAGCCTCAACAGCTACAGAAATTATCAGTTCCAATGTAATAAACCTAGCCTCCTATGATGAATATCTTAATATTTGGGAAAATGGATATATTGGTGATGAACACTTACTAAGACTTGATAACTCAAATATTACCGTTACCACTCTTTCTACAGTTTGGGGCATTAACTCCACCAACGAAAATTATTTACAAGCTAGTGAAGACTTAATTTCTCTCTTCGACTCTTCCGATATAAGAGGTTACAATAGTGCGATTGTTTTAAATGATGATAATTATTATGCTACATTAAAATATCCTTCAGGTAATGTTGAAAATACAGCTAACGATATTTCTATTTTAAGACTCTCAGAAGTGTATTTAATTCGTGCAGAAGCCTATGCAGAACTGGGTAGAAATGTGTTAGCTCAAAATGACCTTAATGTTATTAGACAAAGAGCAAATCCTATTACCACTGAAATAACCCTAACAGATCAGGCACTCATCGATGAAATTTTATTAGAAAGAAGACGAGAGTTTGCCTTTGAAGGACATTTACTTTTTGATTTAACCCGAAAAAAAATAGATGTATTACGGAATGATTGTAATAGCAATATATATAACTGCAATGTGGCCTATCCAAACAACAAGTTTATAATGCCAATTCCAGAAGATGCTATCAATACAAACTCATTACTGGAACAGAACGAAGATTATTAAATAAAATAACTAAACATAACTATATAATAATGAATCACATTTCTCATATTAAAAAACTTATAACAATTAGTATATTTTTATTTCTTGCTTTTTCTTGTAAAGATGATGACGAAGAAATACTCACAGCTACGCTTTCATTAGAAACTGATAGTTATACGATTTCAGAAGGTGCAACAGAAGCCCTAAGTATTCCTGTATTACTTTCTCAGTCTTGGCCAGAAGATATAACAGTAACTTATACGTTAAGTGGTTCGGCAATAGAAGGAACAGACTTTGAAACAATTGAAGACAAATCAGTTACTATTACATCAGGATCTACAGAAGCTTTTATAAGTATTAGTCCATTAGATAATTATATGGTAGAAGAAAGTGATAGAACTTTATCACTTTCGTTAATATCGCCAAGTGCTGAGAATGTAACATTAGGAAGTATTACAGAAACTTCAATTTCATTAATTGATAATGATGAAGCAGGTGCAGTAATAGCAACATTTGAATCTGTTACATATACTTCTAATGAGTATTTAGAAGACACTGTTTCAGTTAATGTAGTTTTTAATACTTCTTTTCCTGAAGATGTAGAGTTAACATATACGTTGTCTGGAACTGCAGTAGCAAATACCAATTATTTTGAACCAGAAGTAAAAAGTGTCACTATTCCCGCAGGTAGCACAAATGCTTCTTTTGACATAGTTATAATTGATAGTAAAAATTATGACAACACTAATACCATAATTATAGATTTGGAAGAACATGATAATGCGGCAATTTCATTAGGAGCTGAAAGCTCAACTACCATTCAAATTATCGATCCCTCAATAGATATGAGTGTTTGGGTTGATGAAACTACTTCTTATCATCGACTATATACTTACAATACTTTTGAAGATGTGGCTGTGCCATCTACCGGCAGAAAAAATAGTGACCCGGAAGGAGGCACTTTAATGGATGAGAGTTTCGCCTTTACCTATTATGGTTTTTCATCTGACAATAGTGCAGACCCAAATATGCTCGGCTTCAGACATACGTCATGGACAGAAGATGATTTTACCTGGTCTACCAATGTATTTAACATGCCAGACTTCTATAAAGATAATGATTACCCGAATACCATCGACATGAATACCTCTAGCAAAGCGGGGCTGTACATTTTAGAAGCTATAAGGTTTGTACCTACCTCTTCTGATGTTACTTCTGGTCTGGCTATTATACCTCAACAAACTGTTCGACTATATCAAAAAGATGAAACAGGTGATGATATAGATAACCCTGAATATTTTGAGGTAGAAATAGAAGGCGAAGGTACTTATTCTTACGATGAAACAGATAAGTCAGGCATCATTACCTTTAGTATCACGTTCGATGAAACCAGCATTGGCAATGGAACTCAGGTTAGGCATTTCGAAATACCTAGTGCCAGAAGAGCTTCAAGTAATTAATTTAGGTAGTATCAATAAAAGTAAGTGTAGATAAACTTTCTACACTTACTTTTATTATAGTTAAAATAGACATGAAAAAAATATTTTTAATATCAATTATAGCTTATTCATTATTCAGCTTTAATCGCTATTATTCTTTAAAAGATACTCCTGAAAATTTAAGAGAATTATATAATTCTTCTCCTGAAAAATGGCCTAAACCAAATATAGATAATGGTGTATTATTTTCTGAATTGGGTCCTTTGCCCAAAATGGGTTACCCAAAGGATAATCTATATAGTAGAGAAAAAAATCAATTAGGTAAAATGCTATTTTTTGATCCAAGGTTATCAAAATCTGGTTCAATTGCATGTGCATCTTGTCACGATCCAGAGCTTGGTTGGGCAGATGGAAGACCTCAATCATTTGGTCATGCTCGCAGAAAAGGAAATCGAAACTCCATGTCGATAATAAACACTGGGTATTATTCTTCTCTATTTTGGGATGGAAGAGCTTCTAACCTAGAAGAACAATTACTTTTTCCAATTCAAGATCATTCGGAAATGAATATGTCCATTGATAGTCTTATAAATAATTTAAACAAAATAACAGGCTACAAGAGCAAATTCAGAGAAGTATTTGGAGAAAATACTATCAAAATTGAATATATACAAAAAGCATTAGCTACATTTGAAAGAAGCATTGTAAGCAGAAAAAGTGCATTTGATGCTTTTTTAGAAGGTAAATCTTCTGCACTTACCGATCAACAAATACTTGGATTACATTTATTTAGAACTAAAGCTCGATGTATAAACTGCCATAATGGACCATTTTTCACAAATCAACAATTTCATAACAACGGGCAATCACACTTGGGTAGACCTTCTGAAGATCTTGGACTTTACCTAATTTCAGGAGATACTGCAGATGTTGGAAAGTTTCGAACTCCTTCTCTAAGAGATGTTACCTTTACTGGTCCTTGGTTACATAATGGATTGCTTTATCAACTAGAAGAGGTAATTGGCATGTATAATATTGGTATGCCTCAGGTTATTCCCAAAAGCCATCAAGAGTCACCTTTATATCCAGAGAAATCTCCTTTACTAAAACCTTTATCACTAAATAAAGAAGAAAAAGAAGCACTAATAGCATTTCTAGAAAGTATCTCATCCAAACCTTATAGGTTGTCTATACCAAAGCTACCTGAATAACTAAACATAAGTTTTAATTATGTTTTTTGTAATTATTTGATAATCACATCATTAAATACAAGGGTACTTGGGTTTATAAAACTTACAGTAAGCCTAATGATTTTTTGTAAGCATAAAAAATATTAGAATCGCCAAAAGAGAAAGTAATCTCAAATTGTTTTTATTCTATTCTTCCTTGTTTTCATCATTCTTACTTTTATTCTCTAATTTTTGCAAAATGTTATTTAATTACTCAAGTGGTTCAATTACTCCACCTGCAGCAAATAAGTATTTATTATCTTGAGAAAAACATACAGTTCTAAATGCTGAAGCACCTAATTCTCCAATATTAGGATGATATAGTAAATTGTATTTTTGAGCAGAATAAACATCAATCTCTGCAGCATCCAGATAGGCAATGGCAATTTTTTTTTCATCAGGGGAAAAAACAGCCGAATTTGGGAAAGTACCAGAACCTTTTATCTCTTTTAATAGGTTAAATTTATCATCAAATAGCCTTACATTACTCCCTTTGCTAGCTACTAGTAAACGGCCATTACTATCAAAATCTAATGAAGATATTTTTCCTTCTCCAAATTCTTTTAGATGCTTATGCAAATCATATAGACCTGTGGCACGATCTTTTTTAAAAATGGCAATACCTCCCATATTATCCTCTACATAGGCACCAATGGCTAAATAATGATCATCATCTGAAAACTGTAATGCAGTAATTGTATTTGTAAGTGTTTTAAATGTTTGAATCAATTTTCCTGTTTCTACATCAAAAAAGTAGATTTTAAAATCTGCCGAAGAACCTGTATATAGTTCAGCGCGCCAAGATTTGGGATTTTTCATACGATTGAAATTTGAGTGAGAATAAGCTATCAAATTGATCAGCACTCACTTCCGAATTCATTTTTTGTAAGGTATTTTCAATTTGGAGCTTAAAGTTTTTTTTATCCTTACTGTAATGTTTCCCCAGCTCTTTTTTCATCCACTTCCACAAACGCTCAATCAGATTTAAATTAGGAGAATAAGCTGGTAAATACACCAACTCAATATTTCAGGCGGCTGCAAGCATTTCTGCATCTTCCTTTACCCAATCACATTTTTGATAACGGGCATTCCATGCGGGGCATTATCTAAAATTAAATAAAGCTTTTTATCCAGATTTCGGTAATGATAATTTCTGATCCATCTCATGTAATTGGTGAGGGTTCCAGCTCTGATAAACGTGTCATTCACCAGGCTTAATACCTGTCTTTTTGCCAAATCCAATCCGCCCAGCACATTGACTCGATGCTCGGCACCCGATAACGGCCATGTGAAGTAGGGTTGTAATAGGGTTTTTGACTCCATAAGAACCGCTCAAACTTACCTTGTACAAAGTGAGCACTATCTAAAAAAAGTAGATCAGCAGCCCCACATACCACTTTTCCTAGCAATGGAAACAAGGTATCTGTCTTGAATACTTCTTGTTCTTTGAGCCATTCTTCTGATAATTTTCCTCCTGGAAAAGGGGTGGTTTTCCTGTACCTAAACCCTAATTTTTTAATAAAAATTCTTACCCGCTGCAAGCTTCGTTCAATCCCTAATTCCTGCCTTATCCATTCCCGAATTGCCGAGATACAATCCGGCAAGAGTTCGTTGATCGCTTTACAGATTTTTTCCTTGTGTTCCATTAATTTGGAAACCGGTTTTTTATAATTAAGATGGCTCAGTAATTCTAAACCTCCTTCATGATAAAGACGAACATACTTGGTAATCGTGTTTGGACTCACACCTAAAATTTTAGCACATTCGCCTCGTCTAAATCCTTTATAAAGTAACCATATCATATGAAATCTATTCCGAATTATTGGGTTTTTCTGTTTTGCTTCCAGCCGGTTTCTAAGCATATTTGCCTTGGACACATCAGGTTCTCTGATCTCTATTGCCGCCACGGAGTGGGGGAGCATTATTTATAGTTTGGTCACTTAAATATAATGCTTCCTTTTTTTCTCACAACTTGGCGTTGCGAACTATATATAGCTATGCCACAGGGCTTTAGTTACTTAAGTCTTCTGACAGATGCCTATTCTAGAAAAATTATAGGCTGGGCTTTTCAAAACTCCTTGAAAGCTTCAGGACCATTAGAAGCCTTAAAGCAGGCAATTTATAGTAGAAGATATCCAAAAAAAGCACTAATTCACCATTCAGATCGTGGCTTACAGTATTGCTGTCATTAGTATGTAGGATTATTGAATAGGTATAACATTAAAATTAGTATGACCGGGTCCCGGCGACTGAAAATGGAGATCCTTACGAAAATGCGGGGCATCCCATGCATTAGCTGAAAGAATGAATGGCATCCTAAAAGAAGAGTTTTTGCTTAGAGGATTCCATTCATATACTATTGCTTATAAAAGGATACATGAATCCATTGGAATGTATAATAGATTTAGACCACATGGCAGTCTAGAGTATAAGACTCCTAACCAAGTTTATGAAAACTTCAAGGTAAATAATCTTAGAAAATTATAATTTTACTATGCTTGATTAACTAACTCTTTTCACTGAAAATCTGTAAGGTTTTCTGTACAACTCTATCCCCCCATTACACCAAGATGCTAGCCTTTTCTTCCTGAGTCAGGTTGAGTGAAGACAGCTTTTTCTTCAAAGAAAAAATCTTCATTCTCCTTTCAAATCCTTCCTGATTGTGATAGGCCGGGGCGAATTCTTTTTTATCTGTCAACATATGATAGATAATAGTGGCCAATTTTCTTGCTGTGGCGGTTATCGCTGCACCTCTTCCTTTTCTGAAAGCAATCCGATTGAAAAAGGGTTTCAAAACATGATCTTTAGAATTACCAATACTATTGGCAGCCTGTCTTAGGGAATAACTCAAATGATTTCTTCCTTTCGGTGACCTGCTACTTATAATTTTACCACCACTTACTTTGTTATTTGGAGCTAATCTTAGCCAACTGACAAAATGCTTAGAGCTTGGGAATTTGTGGAGCCCTTCTCCCAGTTTACTCAGAAGACTCAGTACTGTCCCATGGCTGATACCTTCAATTTGATACAGGTCGACATTGAAAATCTTCCATGCTATTGGTCGAATATTAAAACTAGGGACATTTTTATGTGCTTTTTTCCTTTTGCGTAACTTTGGAAGGGGTAGCTCGGTGTCAGTTTTAGTGACAAATGTATTTTCTAGAAGCTGTTCTATCATTTGATCTACTTTTATAACTTTTTCTTTATAAATTTTATACATGTCCAGACAATCTTGTAGAACGAATATTAGGTCATCTTTCCATTCTCCTTCCAATGACAGGGCAATCTCAGATTTACTTTTTTTGACCCTGATATCTGATAGGTTTGCGAGTACTATTGGGTCTCGTTCTCCTTGCAGGATAGCTTCGATTATGGCGAGCCCCGTTTTTCCAGTGATATCCCTTATTGCTATATCTAGACGTATATTCATTAAACGTAGAGCTTTTTGCATCTTTTGGGTATATTTTGCCCTATGTCTGATGAATCCTTGCCTATGATTATAGTATGTCTGTAATTGACGCGTACATTCATCGGGTAGGAAACTTCCACTAAGAAGACCAAGGCTATGTAATTGCTGTATCCACATGCAATCGATGACATCTGTCTTTTTCCCCTTAACATTTTTGATATCCCTACCATTGACAAGTAAGACCTCAAAACCTTCAAATTGAAGGGCATTGAACAACGTCTGCCAGTAAGTGCCTGTACTCTCCATGGCTATTGTGGACACCCCATTTTCTCTTAACCATTTTATCATTTCTTGATGATCTTTTGTATATACCCCAAATTCCCTGACATCACCTGTATCCTGTCCAATACTCACAAAATGGCTTTTAGAACCGATATCAATTCCTGCGGCATTTGGATTGATTATATCCAATGAAATCTTTGCCATAACAAAAACAATTTAAAGATTTAAAAAATACTTTTGGGGGAGATATCTTTGATGATTTTTATTTTTCTGTTCGGGGTCACCTATAGCGCCACCAATTAAATCAACAATCGTCCTTTAGGACTATATATCTCCCAACCAGATTTTGGCAGGGACTTTAAAGTACCATTAAAACCTTAGGGTTTCTTCCAAAAGCTTACAAAGGAAAGATACAAGTTGTTGACAATAATCAAAGAGCCTCTAATCGCTGGATTTTGGCACTAGTCAAGATGGAGAAATGTATTTTTCTTTCCCTCTCACTTTTTGTTTCTACTTCTGTGTTTAACTTTACATTATCTCAATAATCTAAAACTAAGATAATTATGGAGAAAAAAAATGTGTTTCAGCACTTTAAGAAAAACAAACAAGCAAATTTCAGCAGTAAAAGTAGTCTGAGACAAGTCTTTTTTTGCCTTAAGTTTGACGATTATGGAGCATACATAGAGATAACAAACCAACAAGGAAATCCAGTAGATGTTAACTTTTTAAGCTTTTCGGGAGCTATAAGAAATGTGCTAAGAACTCTCGAAAGTATTAATGAAAAAAACAGTTTTGTAATAGATTGGGAGAAAGAATCGAAACATGTTTATCTCTCGGACCATAGCTATCTACTTTGGCAACTTAAACATTGTAATAACATTATCGATGAAACAGGCTCACCCGTAATCTTTCAAGAAGAAACAGGTGAGATACGAGTAATTATTTCAGAGAAAAAAGACTCGGGTAGTAAGGATAAATCCATGCTATTCGAAGGAAGAGTCAGTTTGTTTTTCAATAGTAATCTTATAGAAACTTTTGAGGTTTTAACCGAAGATTTTGTTTTTGCAGATGGAAAAATTGTTGAGGTAAAACCCATGGGAAATAACTTTTCTCAAATCAATTATTTTAGATCAGAGTTTCATGAGGCAGATTTAAGCAAGTACCTTTCTTTGTTATTTTCATATGTAGAGAACTGTAGAGTAACCTACAAAGACTATAAAATAAAAAGGTCTGAAGATGGCATTTTTGCAGAACCTGCTCTAATCTTCGAAAAAATTGATGAAGACGAATCGCTAATTATGCGAGTAGGTCAAACACTTCCCGATTTCGATTTTGAGTTTCTAGAACAATTCGAGCTTTTCCATTATGCAGAAGTTAATCAAATGGAAAAAGTGATTAATGTAAAAATCATCGAACAAGAACCGGTCGAAGACTTACTCAACATCATTAAAAAGAGTTTAACAAAACATATTCCTAGAAAAGGTTCAAAAAAATTAGCTGATTTTGTACAAGAGGGAAACCTCTTTATAGTACCTAAAGAAGTGGCAAGTGGTTTTATTTATCAAGAATTGCCTGAGTTACTGCTTAGTTTTAAACTGTTTGGAGCTGAGAAACTTAAATCCTATAAGATAAGCACAGGTCAACCTAAGCTAGATTTAAAATTATCTCATGGAGTAGATTTTCTAGAAGGAGATGTAACCTTAGATTTTGGAGGTGAGAAACTCAATTTATTCGATGTTTTAAATCAGTATAACAAAAACCGATACATCAGCTTGAGCAATGGTATGCATGCCATTATCAACGAAAATTACATTCACAAGCTACAGCGCTTATTCAAAAAGAAACAAAAAAAGGTACAAGTTTCTTTCTTCGATTTGCCAATTGTAGAAGAACTTATAGATGAAAATGCAGCAAAAACTACCTTTAAAAAATCGAGGGCAGTTTTTGAAGGTTTTAATAAACTAAAGAAATCGCCAAAGGTAAAAAGCAGGGTGAATGCTAAATTAAGACCTTACCAAGAGCAAGGAGTTAAATGGTTAAAATACCTCGAAAAAAACAACTTAGGCGGCTGTTTAGCAGATGATATGGGCTTGGGTAAAACTTTGCAAACACTTACTTTGCTGGCTACCATTTATCCAGAAAAAGCAAAACCAACGCTTATAGTAATGCCTAAAAGTTTGCTGTTTAATTGGGCTGCAGAAGTGGATAAGTTTTGTCCGCAAATTTCTCATTATACTTATTATGGCAATACTTGTGATTTAGAAGAAGCGATGGTGCATAACCTGATCTTTATCACTTATGGAATGCTTAGAAGCAATATTGAGGCTTTTGCTGAACAGGAATTTCACTATGTAATCTTAGACGAATCGCAAAATATTAAAAACATCAATACACAAACTACCAAAGCTGTAATGATGTTAAAATCCGATCATAGATTGGCGTTAAGCGGTACCCCTGTAGAAAATAATTTAGGTGAATTATATTCTCTTTTCCGCTTTCTCACTCCTTCTATGTTTAGCACGCTTGAAAACTTTTCGCGTAATTATGCGAACCCAATTCAAAAGAATAGTGATGTACGTGTGATTGAAGAGTTGAGAAAAAAAATCTATCCTTTTATTTTAAGAAGGCTCAAAAGTGAAGTACTCAAAGAGTTACCTAGCAAAATTGAGCAAACGCTTTATGTAGAAATGTCTGCAAAGCAAAAAGCATTTTATGAGCAACGTAGGCAGTTTTATGTAACTGCTATTAAAAGTCAAATTGCGCAAAAAGGTGTTTCTAGTTCTCAGTTTTTTATATTTCAGGCACTTAATGAATTGCGACAAATTGCATCAATTCCAGAAAATAAAACAGATGGAAAAATAAGCTCACCGAAATTAGAAGTACTGATAGAACAAATAATTGATGCAGTTGAGAATGGGCATAAAATGTTAGTTTTTGTTAACTTTTTAAATGCCATAGAGCTCATTGGTGAAAAACTGGATAATGCCAATATTGATTTTGTAAGTATGAGTGGTTCAACTAGAAATCGACAAGAAATTATCCAACGTTTTCAAAACGATTCAGAGTGCCGAGTTTTTCTAATGACACTAAAAACCGGAGGAACTGGCCTTAACCTTACTGCAGCAGATACGGTGTTTATTTTTGATCCGTGGTGGAATGTTGCAGCAGAAAACCAAGCAATAGATAGAGCACACAGAATTGGTCAGCAAAACAAAGTATTGACATATAAACTGATTACTAAAGAAACCATAGAAGAAAAAATCCTGCTCTTACAAGAGAAAAAGAAAGAGTTATTCGAAAACATTGTTTCAGCAGATACTGCTTCTATTAAATCGCTTTCAGAAGAAGACATCAATTATATTTTAGGCTAAATATTTAAGCTAACAACTTATATGGCACTCAGTGGAAAAACATTTTTTATTTTAAGAGAAGAGATAGATCGCAGTTACACCAAAGCGATGTTGGATAAAGGCTTTTTACCACTTGCTGCAGACTTTGTGCAACACAATAAGGCTTTGTATTTAAATGCCGAAAGAGATATGACCGATGTGCTTGAGCTTGTAAATGTTTTTTTTACAAAATTAAAACTTACTAAAGTTGATGCTGTATTAGTCTGTGCTTCAGTTTTTTATAGTAAAGATATATTTTTAGCATTTAGAGACAAGTTACCTAAAACTGTAAGAGTAATTTTAGATGAACTCACTTGGGAACCAGAACTGCATTCGTTTGAGATAATTGAAAAATTTGGAATAGATATACTTGCTGAGCGCTCTACCCATTGGGTTGATAAAAATAATGTACTCAAAAATGAATTTTATGTATTCACTGTCTCGCACGAATATACTGGTAGATGGAGCGATAGTGGAAGTGACTACAATACCAAAGTTTATTTTCCTTCTTTAGTGAGACAAACCATTAAAGGTTATTATCCGCGACCTGCAAAAGCAGATTTTTTTCCGGTTGATGACACAAAAGAGGCAAATTACATTTTTGAAGCAGAAAAGCTAATTACCACTGAACTGCCAAGGTTAATTATGTTTCGAGATCAGGGTTTAATGAAGACATCCAACTCAGGAAAACTAATGGCTAGCAGTGTAAATAAACTGGCAAAAAGTTTAAAAATCACTGAGTTTTACCCTGAAAATAAGTCCTTAGGGCGTATTCGTTCTCATTTAATTGCTAGCTTACTTACATCTATTGGTATTATTCCAAAAAATAAAGCAGTTAATGTCACTTTAAAAAATATTTTCGATCAGTATTTAGACAACTTTCATCAATCGTTACACTTACTTACAGAATTAAAAGGAGCACATAATGTGTATTGGTACGAAAAGAAAGTGGGTAATAACTTTTTGAATCTGCTTAAAGAATTGCCTGTAAATAGGTGGGTTAGCATGAATAACCTCGAAGATTTCATAAAATATAATTTTTACGATTTAGAGGCTTTGCGCAAAGAAAACGCAATCAATAATTTATACTACAGTGTAAAATACGATTATTATTCTGATAAAATTTATATCGATAGTGCCAACTACAAACCACTAGTTTCAAAAGCTATTATAAAGGGATCGCTATTTTTATTTGCTGCTTTTGGCCTCATTGATATTGCTTATAACAAACCTGATACGTCTGAATTTGGCTATACTTATCATTCTAATTACGATGGGATAAAATACATCAGGTTAACCAACTTAGGCGCATTTATTTCAGAAAAAACGACATTTTATACTCCTCCTAAAGTGGATGAAGAATATGAAATTAAACTTTCTGAAGATAGCCTCATGATTTTGTGTAAAGGAGAAATTCCTGAAAATTTTATGATAGATACTTTTGCTGATAGAATAAGTGCTAGCAGGTATAGAGTTACATTTCAATCTTTTATGAAAGACTGTAGAAATGTTTTTGATGTGAGTAATAAAATCGATTTGTTTAAGCAAGTAACTTCGACAGATTTACCACCAATCTGGAAAGAGTTTTTTAGAGAAATAGACCAAAAAAGCAAGCCATTTGAAGAAATTGAAGAACCTAGAGTCTTAAAAATTGATAGAAATAATAAAGAGTTAATTCAGCTTATCGCTCAAGATGATGCCTTAAAAAAGATGGTAATTAAAGCCGAAGGGTTTCATCTTATCATACAAAAGAAAGACTTTTCGAAGTTTAAAAGCAAGCTAAAAAGCTATGGATATATAATGGAATAAGCTTTTTTGGAATAGCATACTACTATACAAAAGTAAAAGATAGTGCCAATAACCATTAAATTTGGATTGACCAAAAACAAAAAAATAGAACTGACACTACAGGTGCAACCATTGTATAAATAAAGGAATTACAGCCCTCAGACTTACAGTATATATCAACCAAAACTAGTCTCAATCCTTATTCACTTTTAAAAAACTGTGTTCAGATAGATTGAATCCTGTGATTTCTCCACAATCATCCCGAATGAATTCTAAAGTGCTTGCAAACCATCTGTTTCCTCCTAAAATTTGGAAATCATCATCCCAGATATTTTGTAAACTTAATTTCCCCATTCGAATATGACCTAGTTTTAATGTATCATCTTCATAAACTATAGAGTAAATGGTTTTTATATCTTCTCCTCGATAATCTCCTGTATACTCTTGCAAATTATCTGGGTCATAATGATTTTTCTCCATCAAGGGACACTCCTTTCCATTCACAGTAATGTGCGTTACCTGATTCAACTCGTTTCTATGAAAAGTCATTAGTTGATCTCTATTATCTTTTACAATAAATTTATCATTTCCTATAGCTGTCATTAATAGTGGATAATCACTGGTTTGCTGCATCCATAGTTCATTTCCTTTTTGCATAATTGCCACATAATTGGCAGAATTAATTTTATAAGTTCCTACATAATCTTCCAGAGCTTCTGGCAAAACCGCCTCCACAGTATCTTCTTGAGCAATTGGATTTTTTTTTTGAATGGCAGGAATATAATAGGAAGCTATTTCATGGGCTACCTTATAGTTACCTATAGCATAGTTATTTAGCACTCCAATAGATAAATGATACTCAGGCAAATAAACCAGCAGGCTGGTAAACGAAAACCAATATCCTTGATGACTAATCCGCTTAGTATTACGAAAATTTCTGATCAACACACTATAACCATGTGAAATTTCAGTTCCATCATTCAATTTTCCAGGTGTAAAAATTCTTTCGAACACAGTATTTAAAGTATCGGGATGATGATCTATAAACTTCAACCATTTGATCAGATCATTAGCGGTGGAATATAGCGAACTCGGTCCGGGAACTGCATAATTGTTGGGAGAAACCTGAAATTCCATACCAGATGAATTGTCATAATAGCTGCTTGCACGGTTGGGAATAATTACTGAATAATTATCAACGAACTGTGTATTTTCCATTTCTAGTGGCTCAAAAATATTTTTAATCGTCCACTCTCGAAAAGATACACCAGTTACCTTCTGAACCAATTCTGCCAGAACAAGGTAACCAGTATTCGAATATTTATATTGAGAACCGGGTTTAAACTCTAGTTCTTTCTGAGTATATACCAGATTTAAAACCTGATCAAAAGTAATTCTATCATCAAATGACCAACCAGCAATGGGCAACAATGTAATAAAGTTTTTTAAGCCACTGGTATGATGGAGTAAATGAGATATAGTGACTGTATCGCCATAATCTGGAAGTTTAGGTATATATTTTCTAATATCATCTTCCGGTTTAATGTCTCCCTTTTCTATGAGCAGGGAAACAACAAAAGCTGTAAACCACTTCGAGACAGAAGCTAAATCGAAAGCAGTATTTGGAGTAATTGGAACTTTGTGTTCTAGATTTGCTAAACCATATGCTTTATTGATAATTACTTCTCCATCTTTTACAGCAAAAACAGCTGTACCTGGTGCATCATAGTTAAAATTATTAAGTAATGAATCTGCCTTTTTTAATATAGCTTCAGGTGTCTGTTGAGCAAAAGAACGTGTACAGATATACAAGTGTAACATACCTAATAATAATAAACTAAGCTTAGATTTTAATAACCTCATATTCTGTTTATAAAAAATGAAATATTAAAACTAAGTTACAACTAAATTATTAGTTTCAAAACTATTTATTTTGATTGTCTCACCAATATGGGGTTACTATTTGCATATATCAAATATTGAATTGTTAATTTGAGTTTATACTATCCAAATAGTTTTTTAGATAGCAAATGTTAAAGCATTAAAAACTTCCTCCATACATCACTTAACTAATTCAAGTTGCGATATATAATGAAAATAAAGTGAAGTCAACCAATTAATTGTAAATTTTAGTCGCCAAACCTAATTTACAATGGAAGACTTCACCATCGCAATTTACTGTTTTCTTGACGATTATCTAAAAATCGGGCGCCCAAAAGAGGGACATATGCGCAAGCTGACAGATGCCCAGATCATCACCACTGCCATTGTGGCCGCCAGGTTTTTCGGTTGCAACTATGTAAGGGCACGGGCTTATCTAAGAGAGGGCCACCAGTTTGATTTTCCCGACAAATCCAATTTCAACCGCCATCTGCATCGGCTCGCGCCAACAATCTCAAGCTTGTTTTTTGCCCTCGGCCAGGCCATAAAAGAACTGAACACCGATAGCCGGTACCTCATCGATTCTTTCCCGGTCGCCGTTTGCAAAAACATCCGGATAAACAACTGCAGACTGCTCGGCGACAAGGCCTATAGAGGGAAGAACATGTCCAAAAGGGAGTACTTCTATGGCTTTAAGGTCCAGGTCATCGCCACTTCGGACGGCATCCCGGTCGAATACTTCATCTGTGCGGGCTCTTACCATGACATAACCGCGTTCAAGAGTATGGATATCGATTTGCCCCCTGACAGTGAGCTGTTCGCCGATAGTGCCTATACAGACTATGAGACAGAAGATTATTACAAAGAACTTGAGCACATCCACCTACTCGCGGTCCGAAAGTCAAATTCCAAAAGGCCAGACCATCCGGCCATGGCATACTTGAAGGACATGATGCGAAAAAGGATCGAGACCACTTTCTCTGAGATCTTGGCATGGTTCCCTTTGAAAATCCATGCCGTCACTGCCCAAGGGTTCATCCTTAAGATCGTGCTCTTCATTTTTGCCTTCACTATTCATAAATCTTTGTAAGCCGCAACTTGGGTTAACTAATTCCATTTAAATGCAAAGTAAGAACATGGTTCCTCCTTAGCATTTCTAATTCCATGTAGCGATTGAGAATTCATTAAATAAAAATCTCCGGCTGTCCCTTTGTACTCTTTGCCATCAATAGTCATCTCTGTTTCTCCCGAAAGTATTAATATAATTTCGGTTTCAACATGAGTATGAGGCTCATGACTAGGCCCTTTTCTATTTAGCTGTGTAACATGCATTTCAAATCGTTCACACATGGCTGTTGATCGATCAAAATAGGCTCGCCCACCACCTTTAGAACTTGGTTTAAAAGTGAGAGAATCTGCATTTAATACTAGAGATCCGCCTGAAGCAATTCCTCTTTCTATATCCATTTTCTTTTTCGATTTATACCTCATCACATAATATGTTAGATTACTGTCACCAACATTTTGAAGTGAATGTATTTGGCGTGGCATCAATAAAAAAATACCACCAGCACCAAGAATATGTTCCTTACCCTCAAGGGTGACTTTCATTAATCCTTCTTTAACAATGATACATTCCTCAATATCATTATTGGCATGAGCAGTGCTTGCTTCAGCTCCTGGAAATTGCGTTGTAGCATGTATTTCTAAATATTCTAAATGAGGGGATACGCCTTCGAGTATACTTCTCGATTCTCTTAATTCGCCAGCTTTTACAGCATGATCAGCCCATTTATATACTCCAGATTTTACTGGTTCTAGTTGTGCCATTATTGATTGAGTCATCAAGGATAAGATAATAGTTAATACAATTTTCATATTTCATTTTGTTAGAAGCTGCTAAATAGCAATTAGATTATTTCATAAGCATTTGCTGAATTTACTAAACTTTAGATAATCTCACACAAAAGAATTTTAGATTGGTCACACTGTGAGGAATACTACTAATCACCAATTAAAATTATCTTTCCTTTTCTGCTTTTTCCACCACTGAATCTATAAACTCTTTTTTCATGCTTGTATAGTTTCCCCTCTGATCACTGTACAATTCCATTAAATGCAACTTCATTGTTTCATACTCCCGTTTTATTGTTTCATTAGTCCTTAGATAATCTCTAAATAACAATTTGCGGTTCCATTCTGGATAATTCCCTTGAATGAAGTGTAGATGATGCGTTACAATATGCTCCTCATCCTGCTTGGCAAATACACGTTGGGGACCTTCTAACCTATTAACCCGTTCTTGATAGCCGATAACAGTAAGTTTAGCAACTAAAGATTGAATAGTTTTAATATCATCTATCTTAACAGCAATATCAATAATGGGTTTGGCTTGTAAACCTTCAATAGCAGTACTACCAATATGTTCAATAGACAATGCGATTGAACCTAAGATGGCTTGAAGAAGCTTCTTCTCAAGTAAGAAAGTATCCTTCCATTTTTCTTGGTAAGGAACAATCTTAACCGTGCCTCTTCTAACTCCTAATATCATTTTGTGTCTATTTATTATGTCTAACAATATAGTGACTTATAGATTGATTACCCAAAATAAGGCAGCGATTTCAATGATTTATTTTATTGTGAGATAAACTCAATGAGACACTTATCGATGTGAAAGTTGTTTTTAAAACAACCATAAGGGTTATTTTTGTCCAAATCCTTACTAAACTCATATTGACTTTATAGAGATTAAGGAGTTTGGAAAGCTTCGCATGTGTGAATACCTTTTATAACTATCAAACAAATCAGGGTTATCACCCGCTACTCTTGGATCCTTAGTAGACAATAATTTTTGAATCAGAACCTCCTTCATCTCTGTCTCAATGTGTTGATAGTCGTCTTTTCCAACCAGATTTTTTAAGCAAAAAGGATCTTTTGAAACCTGATATAATTCGAATTCAGGACGTTTACCTACTGCCCATTCAAAGTATGGGCGGACTGCTTCATCATCGTGATGCTCCACGATAAATGATTTACTGGGACTAGGATCAATATCAGTATATGCCCAATCTGAATGATGTACCCCATTTTCGTCAATGCCATACATAGGCAGCAAATCATTCTCATTTTCTGGATTAATCCGCTGTGGAGCACCGGCAGGCCAACGTTCTGGCTTCAGGTTCCAAATCAATAGAAATTCCTTACTACGAATCACCCGCTGTGGGTATCCCCAATTTAAATAGCGAGAAGATGAATGGCGTTCCCTTCCTGCAAAAACATATTGATCGGTCTTCAGTTCATCTCTCTCCTTATTGGATTCAAGAATTGCTTTCATACTCTTACCCGTGATAGGAAGCATACCTTCCTGCGAAGTATTTGTCATCTCAAGAATAGTTGGAGCTAAATCAACAAAACTGACAGGACCATCCACTGTTCTTCCTCCCGGAAATTTTTTTGGATAACGAATGGACAGTGGCACATGGACTCCATATTCAAAACTATTGGCTTTGGCTCTGGGAAATGGCATACCATTATCTGAAGTTACGATTACGATCGTATTATCCAATTCTCCAATTTTCTCCAAATAATCAAGCATTCGCTTCAATTGTGAGTCAAACCATTCGATCTCCACAGCATAATCAAGTAAATCTCGTCTAATGACTTCATTGTCGGGTAAGAACTCAGGAACTTCAACATCTTTAAGACTCTTGCCATTTCTTTTCCAAGAATCCTTTTCATAGTCACGATGGGGTTCAGTTGAGCCATACCAGAAAAAGAAGGGTTTATCTTTCTCTCGATGCTCCATAAAATATTCGAAATTGTCGAAGTAGTTAATTTTATCTATCCCTGTGGTTGTACGCTCGTCTGTATCAGAACCTTCCTCATAAAGCGTATGACTTCTTTCCACACCAGCAGCATCTTCTTTTCTCCATAAAGAATCTTCCTCAGAACGGGCATACCGAAATGGAGCCACTCCTTTCCCAGTTCTCCCAGTGTAATAACCATTGCCATTCAGCAAATCAACGAATGGAACATACTTTTTAGGCCATGATGAGGCATGTTGTCCTGCTTGCTCATTTTGCCAGTGAAATCTTCCGGTCACAATGGTACTTCTGGATGGTGCACATCCGGGAGATCCTGCATAACAATTAGTAAAATAAACTCCTTCTCTTGCTATTTTGTCAAATGCTGGTGTGTTTACAAAAGTGCAGCCAGCATAACTGGTATGATAAAATGATTGGTCATCACTGATCGCAAAAAGGATATTGACTCTTTCATCTGCTTGTTTCGTACTGCAGGCATATAGTAAACTCAAAAAACCAAGTTTCAAATAGAATATCGCTTTCTTCATCATCATTAAATTCCATTTTCAAACATTTGATCAATCATTAAAATCGTTTTATCGACATTCCAATAACCTATATACAGGCGTATTTTGGCATCATGTGATACTAATTCGATTCCAGCATCTTGATGAAATACCCTCCAACCACTGAGCGTGCCTGAAAATTAATCCGCTTCGCATTAACTGTGTTATAATAGTCCGTCATTGGAACCCGGTTAGGGGTATTCTCGGCAAAAGAATAAATGGGATCAATGAACTTTTCAAAAGTCTCTTTATCCTCCGCTAAAGTAGCTGTCCAAATGATCCAGTCAGACTTGGTTATTTCTTTCCTACTATCCAGAGGAAGGCCGTATTCATTTTGTAAGGTGAGATAGTATGGTATTTCTTTCGCTGCAATTTGTGGAGAGAAGATGTTTAGGCCCAGAAGCTTATCCCAAACCAGATTGTATTTTTGACTCCATGTTCCTTCCTTATCAAATGTCAGACGGAAGTGATTGCCATCTTTAGCCATTTGCTCCCATTCCTTAGCCATTTTCTCGGCTTCTGTTAAATACTTATTGGCTATTTCTTCTTTACCTATTTGCCTGGCTAGTTTACCATAGCTGGCAATTCCAATAATTGCTTTTATGGATAAGTTTGCATTATGTGCGGAGTGGCCGGCAAAGTCATCCGTGCAAAGTTGGTTCTCAGGATCCAGTCCATGATCCATCAGATAGTTTGCCCATGTAGTCAGGACATCCCAATGCTTCTCAGCATAATCAGCATTTCCATCCTGTTGGGCTATTGCAGCTGACAAAATGAGCATATTACCACATTCTTCAACTGGCATATCTCTACGATAAGTTTGCCCATTTGCCTGTGGATAGGTTCCCACATCATGTGCTGCAAACGGCTTAGGCCATTTTCCACTTTCTGAGTAATAAAAAATCGGATTCATCATCCCCTTCACAAGATCCGTATTATACTTTAGATAAAGTGGTGCGGAAGGATAGGTCACATCAACAGTACCTATAGAGCCATTGCTACAGTTCTCTTTCGACAAAAACAGAAGATTTCCTTCCTTATCTTTTGTAAGCTTGTGGGCTGCAATTGATTGACGATAAGCCAATGCACAAAGGGATGCATATTTTTTACCACCAACGGTTGTAGCCTCATTCCAAAGTTGGTTATCGAATTTTGAGCACAACTCCAGCAATGAATCGTGTTCATCGGATGCAGTGCCAAGCACTTCAGTTATGGTAGTACCACCCTGGGCCCACCAGGCTTTTAAGTTCTCACCTCACCAAAATATTAGACTTGTTCTGGTGTAAGTAATTGATAATCAATATTATTATTTTTGGGATAAAAAAGAAAAATGGCAATATCCTACAAAGAAATAAGAACAGAAAGACAATGGAAAGCGAGTACAGGGTTAAGTGAAGAGCAATTCAATAAGTTGGCTACTCTCTTTGAACAAGCATATGTTGAACTCTTTGATGAGACCATAGATGAAAGACAAAGTGGCTTCCCATCTGAAAGTGTATTTGCTACTTATAAAGACCTGTTCTTTTTTGGTTTATATAGCATAAAAAGTGCTCCGGCACCCGGCGGTCTGACTTATGATCTATTAGCTTTAAGTTTTGGACTAGCCCCTTCTAATGCCTATCAATCGCAGTCGCTTAGTTTGCAAGTACTTCAAGCTGTCTTAGAGCTAGGAGGATATATGCCAAAAAGAGCATATGCAACTGAGGAAGAGTTCAAAAAGCATTGGCCACCATGGACGTATGTTTGAATCTCTCGGCAAAAGAGATTAAATTATAGGAAAAGATGAGGAGAGAATGACGCCATGGAAGATACGTTTATCACGATATCGGGCCGCTGCCACCTTTAGGTTTATATCTATGGTTTTACATAGGTCATAAGATGGATAAGCTCTATCCATAAGCCAAATAACTTTGGGACTGAGCTGAGGCAGGTACTCAGAAATTTGGTGATAAATGACCCGAAATAAGTCTTGCTCACTTTCTGAATTACTCGCTAATGCTCCTTGAATTACTACATGATTGAGTACATCATATACTACACAAGACCTACCCATGGGCATACCTGTATCAGTATGATTCTTCCAAAGGCCAAAATGTTTTACTATAGCCGGTGAGGTTGGAAGTTGGCATAGACTTCCATCCACAGCAAAAACATAATAAGTGTTTTGATAGAGGCTGACCAAAGATGTTTGATAAAATCCCTGTACATACTTACCATTCAGGGCTATAAAGGCAGTATACTTCAACTTTTTGCGGGCTTTACTGAAAGCTTGTTTACTGCAAACCGAATAACTACCAATAGCGTTAAAGAAATTACTCACTTCAATACTGAGGTTCTTTACAACCCGATTGATTAAAATAGCAGCTATCTGTGAGAATCCCAATAGTCGTTTCCGAATAAAATCTTGTGACTTCATACTATGTTGCTTTTGAAAGTCAACACTAAAAAGTTCAGATTTAAGTAGCTCAAAAAAAAAGTAGCATATGTTTCCATCTTTTAAACCGATTACTTAATTATAACAATCTTTTTTATGCTTAAGTTGACGGCATTGACTGGGTCGCATAGACGGGGTCGCTTATAGCGCAACCAATTAAATCAACAATCGCCCTTGAGGACTATATACCTACCAGTCAGATTTCAGGATGGACTCTATCGTACCATTCAGCCTTAGGGCTTCTTCCAAAAGCTAACTACCAGAAAGGTACAAGTTGTTTTACTTAATCAATAAGCTTGGCTAAGCTAATCGCTGGATTCCAGGACGATACATAAATTTTATTAAAAATGCGAACAACTTTAATTCATTTATTGTTAGCTCTTCATCACTAAAAATATTTTTAGGATATGCCTATTTAAATTGGTGATTTTAAAGCTATTTTAGCGCAATGAAAGAAAAGTTTAGAATTTTTAGTGCGATAACTTTAACAACGATCTACTGCTTTGCAGTTGGTGCTGTTGCTTATTCGCCAGTAAATTCTGACTTCAATGAAAATAATAAAGGCGAACACGCAAAATATGCTGCATCGGTATCTTCAAAACTTGCTTACCATACATCACAAGTAGAGAACTCTGTAGATACTTTCTTCGAGTTTAGCACGCCGACTTTCAAAAAAACATTTGACGAGTTATGGCTCATTGCCAACTCTGTAGCGCATTTATTTGAAGCAGAATTTATTCAATACGAGAAATTCTCACTTGGTTTTCTTATAAATTATAGGAAAACCGATATCATATTTCCATTCCATTACTTCTGGTAATCCATTTCCACTTTTTCATGCTTTAAAAACGAATCTTATCGATTCAATCGGCTATGTAGCATGCTTAGCCTTTATCATTTTATTCTAAAATTTTAAATATTATAACCATGGAAATGGATTTAGGAACTGCCATTATAGGCATATTTGGTACTTTTTTATGTATTCTACCATTTATTTTAATTGCCAAAAGCAGAAAAAATAGAGCAAAGCAATTATTAAATTCGCTTACTAAAATTGCGAACGAACATCATTGCCAAATAAACCAAAAGGAAACTTTTGGGAACTTCGCAATTGGTTTAGATGAATTAAAAAATACCGTATTTTTTTACAGAGAAGCAAAAGATAAAGTAGATGAGCAATATATCAATCTTGCTGATTTTCAATCATGTAAAGTAATTAACACCAACAGAACTTTTAAGAGTAATAGCGGAATGCAAAAAGTGATTGACAAACTTGAATTGGATTTTATTCCTAAAACCCGAGAGAAGCAAGATATTAAACTAGAATTTTTTAATGCTGATGTAAGCTTACAACTTTACGAAGAGCTACAAGGTGTTGAAAAATGGTCGAAAATATTAAACGACAGATTGGTAAAAAAGTAAGTTAATAAAAAGCCTATGGAATTTTCATAGGCTTTTTTTTCGAAATTTATTGTCCCGTCCTGAATAAGCGTTACACAAAAAGTAACACTATGAAGAAAGACAATGAACCCCAGTATGTTAAGCGCACACAACGCGATTACAGTTATGCTTTTAAATTGCAGGTTGTTCAAGAAATAGAGAGCGGCTTTTTGGGAATAAAAGCGGCTCAACGAAAATATGGTATTCAAGGAAATGCTACGGTAAAAACTTGGCTGCTAAAATTTGGTAACTTAGATTGGGAGAATAAATCACATTTGAAAATGGAAAAATCCCCAGATCAAAAGCTTTTGGAGCTAGAAGACAAAGTCCGTTTACTAGAACAACAAAAAGCATCTCTAGAGAAGCGACTTGAAGATTCAGACAAGAAAGTGATCCTGTTTGATATGATGATAGATATTGCTGAAGCTGAGCTGAAAATACCCATCAGAAAAAAGTCTTTACCTCAACAGTTGATCGATTCAAGGTTGAACAAAAAGGGAGTGTGATACGGGCTTGTGAACTGTTGGGGATCAGTAGGCAGGTTTACTACCGCTCTATCAAAAGGAGGAGGTTAAAACAAGAAATAGCCACACAAGTAATTGCTATGGTACAAGAGGTACGCTTGAAAATGCCACGAATTGGCACACGAAAGTTATATCATTTGCTCTATGAACAGCTCAGAGAGTTAGGTGTTGGTCGAGATAGGTTATTCTCCATTATGAAAGCTAACCATTTACAAATAGTCCCGATGAAGCAATACCATGTCACCACAGACTCTCACCATCGATTTAGAAAGCATAAAAACCTTATCGAAAATTTTTATATCGATAAGCCTGAGCAAGTCTGGGTATCCGACATTACTTACATTGGCACAAGGGAAAACCCGATGTATTTATCATTAGTAACTGATGCCTACTCTAAGCAGATTATGGGATATAATGTATCAAATAGCCTAGATGCATCAGGAGCTGTAGAAGCTCTTCAAATGGCAATTACCAACCGACAATATCCTAAAAGGGAGTTGATTCATCATTCAGACAAAGGGCGCCTGCAAGGAGTACAGTACTGTTGTGATACCTATCAGCAGCTACTTCATAGTACTGAAATTGCTTGCAGCATGACAGAAAGTTATGATCCATATCAAAATGCAATAGCCGAAAGAGTAAATGGCCCCCATGGAATGGCATTTTAAAACACGAATTTATCTTAGGAATTACTACGTCAGATATAGAGCTAATGGACAAACTTATAGAACAGAGTATTTATATTTACAAACATGATCGGCCACATTGGAGCTGTTGGATGAACACTCCAGTTTTTATGCATCAACAAAACAAAGTCAAGATTAAGAACTATAGAAAGAAAAATAGCACCGAGTCTATTCCCGATGCTACTTAATTTTATCTTAAAATCTGTATCGATTTTTTAGGACTAGTCATATTAAAGATTTTAATTGCTCAACTCATCTTCTGATACTGGTAAAAACTTTTGTACACGTTTTCCAGGATTTACTTCTGAGGTATATATCGTTCCTTTCGAATCGACAACTAAGCTATGTACCCAACCAAATTGACCAGAGTTTCTACCACCAAAACCAAAAGAATTTATTACCTCCAATGTTTTATGATCTAACACCCAAACTTTCATATTGGCACCATCTGGAACATACACATAGCTTTGTGCTGGGTCTCTTGAAAATTCTATATCCCAAATCGAACCACTTCCACCATCATTAGCTATAAATGTTTCTCTAACAAATGTTCCATCTTTTTTGAAAACCTGAATTCTATTGTTGCTTCTATCTGCTACATAAACATTCCCCTCATTCGAAATAGTAACAGCGTGCACAGCAGTCCTAAAAGAGTGAATAGGTTCATCACCGGCAGATCTTAAAGGCAATTCATTATCGTGTGGAGCTTCTCCGTAAGCACCCCAATGTCTTTTATAAGCCCCTGTTTCAGAATCAAAAACAATCACTCTTCTATTAACATAACCATCAGCCACAAAAACTTCATTAGCTTCTATATCAACAGCAACATCTGCCGGACCTCCAAGCAGTAAGGTATCGTTACTTCCATTGGTTTGGCCAGATTTACCAATTTGCAAAAGTTGTTTCCCTTCCTTTGTTAGCTTTAAAACAGTGTGACCTTTGGCATCTGCAATCCATACGAAATCATCTGCATCTATATAAATTCCATGTTCTTTTCCAGCCCAAAGTTGATCGGGATCAGCACTTCCCTCTGATTCAAATATATTCCAAGCGTTTACTAAATTTCCCTCAGTATCAAATTCTATTACAGAGGGTGCGGGAGCACAACAATCTTTTTCTCCACTTGAAGCCCCAAGCTCCCTCCCATCTAAAGAATTGGGACGCTGTAAAATCCAGATATGATCGTGTTTATCAATAGAAAGACCAGGAACTTCTCCCAAAATCCAGCTATTGGGTAATTGTTTTGGCCAAAAAGCATCTACTTTAAAATTTGTAGATTTAAGTGAATCGAATGAGTTTTCTGTTTCTATTGCTTCTGTATTAATATTAGAGCAAGACGAAAAAATAGTAATGATAGAGACACTAGCTAAAACTAACTTAAAAAGTGTTTTCATGTTTTTAGGACTAAATTGAATGAAAATTGGTGGTAATTCACTCACTATATGTGATTAATTAAATAAGTGAGTATCAAAGTTTATTCGGAAAGGTAAATTGAAACATCTAAATATATGCAACCAGTTCAAATACATAATTATTAATTGGTTTATTTTTTTACAAAAACAGGCTTGATGTAATCTTTGTTATCAATAATGTAGTAACAATCGACATTTGGTTCATCTGGCTAAAATTCACTAAAAATTAAAACTGCATTATTGTTCCTCTTTAAAGAACCATATAGCTTTAATTGTTTCAATAAGTTACTAATAATCAAAAAGATAGATTTAAAATGAAAGCTGTACTATTTATTATTTGTATGCTTCTGGCTGTAAACTGTTTTGGCCAAATTGCAACCATTGGCGAAGCCTTACCCACTTGGCAAGAAGGCATGCTAGATTTGCATCATATAAATACTGGCAGAGGTGACGCAGCTTTTTATATATTTCCTGATGGAACAAGCATGTTACTAGATGCTGGAGAAATGAGCCCCACTGGTGATAGAATTTTTACTCCCAGAAATTCAACTATTCACCCTAATTATTCTAAAACTCCATCTGAATGGATCGTGAATTATATACAGCATGTTTATCCTAAAGAGATGGAAGTTAAACTGGATTATGCACTTATCACGCATTTTCACGACGACCATTATGGTGCATATTATCCGGGAGCAAAACTTTCGTCATCAGGTAAATATTACCTTACAGGCATTACTGGAGTAGCAGAGCAGATACCAGTAAAGCTATTAATAGATAGAGGTTATCCCGATTATAGTTATCCTGTGCCTCTCAAAAACAAAAAAAGAATACTTGCCGAAAATATTTATGACGAAGAAGAATACCAGAGCTTTGAGAATTACTGGAATTTTATCGATTACCAAGTTAGTGAAAATGGAATGCACGCAACATCACTCAAAGCCGGAAGCAATAACCAAATTGTATTGGTAAATAATCCATCAAAATATACGCAGTTTTCAGTGAGAAATATTATGTCTAATGGGGTGATTTGGAGAGGAATTGAAGATCAAACATACAATCATTTTCCTGATACAACCAATATGTCTTGGAAAAGCAGACCACACGAAAACCCATGTAGCAATGCTATTCGCATAGATTATGGCCCTTTTAATTATTTTACAGGTGGCGATATTCCGGGTGTAGCCGATCTAGGCAAACCCATATGGGCAGATTTGGAAACTCCTGCTGCACCGGCAATTGGCGAAGTTGATATTGCTACTTTAAATCATCATGGAAATAGAGACTCGCAAAACGAATTTTATGTAAGTACCATTAAACCAAGAGTGTGGGTGCAACAAACTTGGTCTTCTGACCATCCGGGGCATGAGGTTCTTAGAAGAATTACTTCTAGATATCTGTATACTGAGGAGCGAGATTTATTTGCTACGAACATATTAGAAGCCAACAAAAATGTAATTGGTCCTTCTTTAGAAAATAGTTACAAAAGCACTGAGGGACATATTTTAATAAGAGTATTGCCAGAAGGTAAAGAGTATTATGTAATTATTCTAGATGATGAAACAGAAGATTATAAAGTAACAAAAGTCTTTGGGCCATATAAATCGAAAGAATTACTCACCAAATAATTGGGCATAAAAAAGCCAGATAAAAATTTATCTGGCTTGCTTAATATAAAGTAACTCTGAATAATTAATTTTTAGATCTTTCATCAAGAAAAGCTACCTTATTCCATGACTTTAATTTTTGGTAACTCCTTAATTTAATAGCATTAGAAACAGAAGAGTTTCTTGTATTTTTATGTCTATTTGCTATGATATTGAATGCTAGTTTGGCTTCTTTTTTTGTCAAAGCAAATAACTCTTGTTCAAAACAATTGTCCATGTTTTTTTAACGTAAAATGTCATGCAAAGTACTCAAAAAAACTTGTAATTCTTCAAGAAAACAGATTAAATGTAAATGAATTATAGATTAATCATTGTTTTCGTTGAAAATTTGGCAATTTGACTAAAATCTTAAACTATGACAATCCCATCCCATTTTGTCATAATTTAGCTAATAACTATATCAGGCAAGACCTCCGCATTAAACTTAAAATTTTTCAGTAGACTTATTAATAAAGAAACTTGAACATAGCCTGAGTTTGTCTCCACTCTTAAAATGTTATCACAATCTTCGAGGTCAAAATTTGCCTTATACTCATCAAACTCTTCATGTATTTTTTTGAGTAACATACTGGCCTGTTCCTCACATTCAACATTTGTTTTGAATACTTCAACCATGATATTCTTATTAAAAAAATTCACCTTTCGGGTTTATAAATCAAAAGTATATTACCACAATTAAATGCGATAGAATTAAGCAATTTTAATTTTAAGGGAGACATTAAATCTTTAAAAAGTGGTTTCCCTTTTCCAATTGAAACTGGATTTATAATAATCCTGTATTCATCTATCAAATTGTTATTTATGAAGGTTGTTGCGAGATCTGCGCCTGCAAAAAGAACCAAATCTTTACCTTCTTGTTTTTTTATAGTGTTAATTTCATTCACAATATCACCATTAAATAAAGTAGAATTCCAAACAGCTTTATCTACTGTGTTGGAGAAACTATTTTTGACATCTCATTCATTACTTTGGCAAACTCTCCTTGTTGTTGCGGCCAGTAACTAATCATTAACTCATAAGATTTTCTACCATATAAAAAAGTATCAACAGTTTTAAAAAAATCCATCATATAAGTATCCATCTCCTCATCCCAAACATGCCAATTGATATCATGGTCATTTCCTTCCATAAAACCATCGGCACTCATCATCATAGAAAGTATCACTATTCTCATATCTTTTACGATTGTTTTAAGTAATAGATGCCGATTTTAGGCAGCAATTTTGGGTATTATTTTATTTAATTGATGAATATGCCTTTTGGTATGGAAAACACTAAACCACATCCACTCTAACCTAGTAAATTCTCCATATTCTGGAATTATAAAATCTGTACAAACGAGCTTTAAATCTTTATATCTGGCAACCGCTATTAAATCGTTAATTCTCCTTCTTAATGCACGTAGAAGCACTTTTCTATCTATCATTCCTTTAGAAGGCTCAATGTTTTTTGGAGATTGCATCTTAATATCAAAATCTAAAAACAAAGACTTTACTTCTGCCACTTTTTCATCAGCTCTTCTGCCTAATGGTTTTACTTTACCATTTAATGTTTCTACTACTGCATAAGACTTTAACAAATGCTCCCCTATTTGTGCGGCAGACCAGCCAGCATTCAACGGTTTATCATTTAATTCTTCTTGATTTAAAGAAGTTAGTAGACTTAATAATTCACTACTTACGATTTCGAATTGGGTTATTACTTCGGTGTGCATGGTTGTATTCTTTTTTAGGTTGATGTATTTGGCTTATAGCTATTTACTATAATGCCACATTCAAATTTTTTACTATCTAAAAGTTGCAGTTTAAATGTGCTCTCTAAAGCACCAAAAATTGACATTCCTTTTCCTAATGCAGATGGGTTTATAAAGAGATGGTACTCATCAATCAGGTTGTTTTTAATCAAATTTGAGACAAACTCTCCTCCTCCATATGCGATGATGTCGCCACCATTTTCTCGCTTTAACTGATTTACTTTCTCAACTAAATGTCCATTCTCAATTGTTGTTTGTTCCCAGTTATTCTCTTTTATGGTTTTGCTAAAAACCACTTTGGCTGTCTCTACCATTTTGCGAGCAAAGTCATTGGCTGTATCAGGATTTTCTAATTGACTTGTCCATGTTGGAATAAATCCCTCAGCGAGTTTTCGACCAAGTAAGATACAGTCTACAGGAGCTGTAATACCTTGAACATATTGGTTAAGTGGTTCATCCCAATTCCAAATTAACCAATCCATTTCGCCATTAGGTCCAGCAACAAAACTGTCGATAGATACCTGCACTTGTAATTTCAGTTTTCTCATTTTTATAAATGTTTTTTTGTTTTAAGTAACCAGTTATTTCCAAATTTGTCTGTAAGACCTCCGTAAAAAGCACCAAAAAAAGTTTCTTCTATAGGATAAGTAGTATCACCTTTTTCTGAAAGTTTATTAAAAGCATCTTCCAGTTCGTCTTTACTACTGCATTCTAGCATAATCGAAACTGAATTGCCTCTAATTAAGCCATGTTTACCTACCAGATCGGTAGCCATGAGTACAAAGCTCTCAGTTTTTAACTCTGCATGAATAATACATTCCCGCATTTGTTCTGGCATTATATTACCAAAAGGAGAATCTTTTATAGTTTGCAAATACAAGTCACCGCCCAAACAATCTTTGTAGAATTCCATTGCCTTTTGGCAATTCCCACTGAATGTTAAATAAGTTATTAATTGTTTCATTTATTTTCATAATTGAACAAAACAAAAATAATCCGCTACTATTAATAACAATAGGTATGAATCCGACTAAAAAAAGGGTATATTACGACAAAATTGTTTATATTAATAGCATGAAGACTGTAACTATTTTAGCACTTGAGTCTGCCGTGATGGAAGCAGTAACAAATCCAAGATATTTGTTTACCGCTGCAAACGAGTTTTGGCGAGTGTCTGGGCATCAAAATATGTTTGATGTACAGATTGTTGGCCAGCGACGCGAAGTTCGTTTACACGACGGAACATTCTCTGTTCATACTCACAAACTACTCAACGAAGTAGAAAAAACGGATCTAATTATTATCCCAGCACTATTTGGCAACCTAGATGCAGCTTTAGAATTAAATGAAGATGTAATTCCTTGGTTAGTTCAACACTATGAAAATGGTACTGAAATCGCGTCCTTATGCGTCGGAGCCTTTCTATTGGCAGGTACAGGACTGCTAAAAGGTAAACAGTGCTCTACCCATTGGGCATTTGGCAACGAGTTTAAAAATCGCTATCCAGATGTTAAGCTGGTAGAAGGTGGAATTATCACAGAAGACCAAGGTATTTATACCAGCGGTGGTGCCAATTCTTACTGGAATTTGCTCTTATATCTGCTAGAAAAATATACTGATCGTGATACGGCAATACTTGCAGCAAAATATTTTGCGGTAGATATTGATAGAAATAGTCAGTCTGCTTTTTCCATTTTTAATGGGCAAAAAGACCATAATGACGATCTGATAAAAAAGGCTCAAGAATTTATAGAGGCACATTTCCACGAAAAGATAACTGTAGAGCAACTCGCTGATATGCTGGCACTTAGCCGCAGAAGTTTTGAGCGGAGATTTAAAAAAGCAACTAATAACACAGTGATCGAATACACTCAACGTGTGAAAATAGAAGCAGCCAAAAGAAGCTTTGAAGGTACTAGAAAGAATATTTATGAGGTGATGTTTGATGTAGGATATACTGATACAAAAGCTTTTAGATCAGTATTCAAAAAAATAACAGGACTCACACCCATTGAATACCGAAATAAGTACAATAAAGAGTTGAGATAAGTCAGCCTATATCAAATAAAATGTAAATCACTGAATACCATGATAATCTTGGTAGTGCATCAGTATACATTTGCATTAACTATTAAACACACATTAATTTATAATTAACACGATGAATGAACAACCAGTAGATTTCAATATCTATAATGGGAAAGAAACTTTTGAAAAATTAAAATCGCAAATTGGATTCCCTGCTAATTACTTCAATGAGATTTTTATACTCGCTAAATCTACTGATGATAAAGACATACGTAAAGTTTGCACCGATATCATAAAAAAGCAGGCGCCAGACTTTATGAAGGAAGCTTTTAAATGCAGGAAAAAGTTCACTTTAAAAACTGATGGTAAATCAAACTCAAACCGATTATTGTCGCTATTTGAATTTGCAAATTATTCAGATGAATTAGACATCGGAAAAATGTATAAACTTATGTCTACCAGAGAATGTAACCTTTGGTTAGATGATGCTTCTGTTATAAATGCAATTAATCAAAAACCAGCACTCCTTGGCAGGTTAAATGGGTTAGAAAAGCTTATTATTAATAACGACTCTTTTCCATCTGGCGAAATCCCTAATAGTATCACACTACTTTCTTCACTAAAAGAACTACAAATAAAGGGTAGTTATAAATCTCTACCAGAGGAGTTTGGAGCCCTAAAAAACCTCGAACACTTAGAGTTTGAGCTTCCAAATATACAATCAATTCCTAACTCAATCGAAAATCTAAGAGCTCTAAAAACATTTACTTTTAGTGGGTCAACTTCTTTTTCATGTTTCAGTTATAATTCTGATATACAAGACTTTAACTGGTTAACTAAACTAACTAATTTAAAGAAACTTGAATTAAGTTTTTTTAATGTAAACTCACTCTATAGCTTGTGTTTACCTTTAGAACTTGAAGAGTTAGAGATTTTAAGGATGCCCAACCTAAAATCACTTCCAGAAAATATTGGTGAGCTAAAAAAACTAAAAGAATTATCGTTATGTGTGTTAGAAAATTTAGAAAAACTTCCGGATTCAATCAAAAATTTAAAAGACCTTAAAACTTGTGAGCTAAAAAAAATTCCTAAGATAGATAAAATACCTGGTGAACTTATTTTTGGTCATGCTGTAGAAAAAACAATTACAGATAAGCATATTGAGGTTACTCCTGTTTCCACTATAAGTAAAAGGACCAATTTTTTTATTAGTAATGTTAATTATTTGCATTATTTACTTAATAATGCTGAGTATTTCCCAGAGTTAGAAGAAGTACATCTCGATCGTATTTTAGAGGTAGAGCCTACAAAATATGGACTTGGTGCTTTAAAAAAACTAAAGCACATCAAACTTGGTAACATTGGAGATATACCCACTATCTTTAAAGATATTGAGCAATGTAAGCAATTAGAATCTATTTGGATTTATGGTTCAGGTGATGCACCTGAAAATACTTTAACAACTCTCCCAGAGGCCTTTTCAGAAATAAAGCATCTTCAAAAACTTACTATACAAACATGTAAAAATCTAATAATAAATACCGATTACCTACCTAGGCACATAGAAGATTGTAATATTCGATCAGTAAAAGAAATTGTAGCAGGTAAATCTCCATTCTCTTTTGATAATATCTCAATCAGTCAATCTCCAATTCTAAATATTGAAGTTTTTAATCAACAAATTTCTAGCAAAGTAATAAATATAGATTATGCTTATCCTGATGTAGCTGTAATTGAATCACTTAAAAATGTGGATATAATCAAGGGGTTTTATTTTAGAGGAGAACAAAAAGATGTAGGACCTTTATTACAAAAACTTAAGAATCTTGAAAAGCTAAAATTAATTTTTCCAGAAGGAAAAGAAGTTTCTTCGAGTGATTTAACTTCATATTCACATCCTAATTTGACGGACTTAAATATTAAAAACTTTACTGGTAATACTGATGAGTTTCAAGAACTATTGAAAAACACACCCAACCTCAAATTTTTATTTATAAGTAATTGTAAAGGTGTTTCAAAATTCCCAAAAGTTTCATTACCATTTCTTAAAACCTTTAATATTTACTCCTCTGACATTGCAAGTTTAGAAGAACTAGATTGCCCACAAATAACGACTTTCAGAACTAGTTTTTGCAACAATTTTGGCAATGAAGCAATAAGGACAGTAAGCAATTGGAAAAACCTTACAGAACTTTGGCTAGCTTATGTAAGTAATGGGGTTAATGAATATCCAGAATCTATAGCCGAACTACCTTTACATACACTCTATTTACAAGGTAAATTTCAGATGGGAGCTATACCTAAATTTCTAGGTAAAATAAAAACTTTACATACTTTACACCTAAATGGATTCTCTGTAGATAGTTTACCAATCGAACTAACAACTCTCACAAATCTCGAACAGTTAGATATTAATAGCACTTGGTTTAAAAACAAGTTACCAGAAGAATTTAAAAACCTGAAGCTGAAAAAGCTTGGCTATTATATGAGCAAATTCTCTGGAAATAATCTAAAAAAAGAACTTTACGAACCATTGCTAACTCCAAGTTATACAAGTTTTGTTAAAAAGCTTGATTCTGAAGAATGGTATCTTAAAGATTGGTCTAGTACTGAGATTGAGAAAATATAACTTTCCTTAATATTTATATAAAAAAGCGAGTCAGTTTTTAAACCATCTCGCTTTTCTTAAACAGCTAATTATTTGCTGTAAAACTTCCAATTGCTCTTATAATTTTTCTTCAATTTTTGATCTGTTAAAATAGCTCTTACCATTTCTACAGGCATGCTGTTTTCGTGCATTACAGCATCGTGGTATTCCTTATAAGTCATTTTTCCAGAATCTACCAATTCCTTTTTCATGGCATAGAATTGCATACCACCCAACATATAAGCTATTTGGTAAAGCGGACCATAACTGCTAGTAAATGAACGTCTCACCTCTCCTTCTGCATTTGCTCTTTCGTGTCCTACTCTGTCTACTAAATAATCGATACACTGTTGCGGTGTCCAGTTTCCTAAATGATAATTCAATGAGAAAATGATTCTGGCGCAACGGTGCATTCTCCAAAATAACATACCGATGCGGTCTTCTGGAGATTGTGGAAAATCCATATCCCATAAAACAAGCTCCCAATACAATGCCCAGCCTTCTGTCCAGAATGGAGTTCTGTATCTTCTGTAAGGTTTATATCTTTGGTTCATAAAACCTTGTAAATGGTGACCAGCTATTAATTCGTGATGCACAGTTGCCCTCGAAAAATGAGGATTGTTACCACGCATACTCATCATTTTTTCATCGTGGTTCATCTCATCTGTCGGATAGGAAATTTGAAGCACTTCACCTCCTAAAAAGAAAGGACTAATCAATTGTCTTTCTGGTGGAATCATCGTCATTCTCCAAGTCTCTTCAGCCACTGATGGAATGGTAATAAGGTCATTTTTCTTTAAGAAATCTACAGACTCATTGTAAAGTTTCAACATGGCTTCTGGCTGCTGTCCCGGTGGTACGAAAGACTGTTTTACTTTTTCTTGGGCCGCTTTCCAGTCAGTGCCAAAGCCCATTTCTTTAGTTGCCTTTAATAATTCAGCATCGCACCAAGCAAATTCCTTATTGGCAATTTCAATCAATTCTTCTGGTGTATAAGGTATTATCTCATATTCGAGTAACCTAATTAACTCTTCTCTACCTATTGGAAAACCAATAATACCGCTGCCATCGTCTGCTGGTAAGGTTGCAGAATCTATATGAGTTTTAATCTCTACCGCATAATCACTTAAAGACTTTTGCAATACCTCATAAGGCTTGGTAACCCACCAAGTAAAATCAGGATCGTATCCTTTGTAAAAATCATAAACACTTGAAAGTGCCTTCTTTTGCCCAACTATAACCTCACCAGCTCTACTTATAATAGCTCTTGTATAAACAGGATTTTCGCTTTTTAGCTCAGCTTTGGTACTTTCTATCTTTTTTATAATATCGTTTAATTGAGTGGCTACTTCCATCCCATTCATGTGCTTGCCTCTTCTTCTGAGCTTTTCCAGTTCGTAAACTGGATTAGCTGGAGCCACCCATTTTGAAATTGCATCGTATTCCTCTTTCTCTTTATCTAAGCGATAGATTCTATCATCTATCCATCTCTTTAAAATAACATAGTCAACTTGCCCACCAGTAGAAAGATCGTTGAAATTAAATGCTTCTAGTTTATCTAAATATTGCTGATAGAACTCTTTAAAACGCTCTCTTTTTTCTGGTGAACTATCAATAAAATAATATCTGTTCAAACTACCATAGTCAGCCCAAAACTGGTTGCTAATATCGTATAGTTCTGTTACTGATGAGGTTTCTATTTTACCGTTTGACTGAGACCTGAGGCTTGGACTTATGAGAATAAAAAAATTAGTTACTAAACATGTAACTAATATTGTAGGTTTGATCATTGTTAGTTTATAAGCCATATGAAATTTTTAAAAAAATGGTATTTTTTTAGGTATCAGGAAAATAAATACCCTGATTTTTTAATTTCACTAAAATTAGCTAGCACCTATAAACTTTGCAAGAAGATGGAAAAATGAAAAATAATATTATAATAATTCAATTTTATTCATCTTCATTTAAACTAAAATGATTTTTGTAAGGAATTATATTTTTCCTCTATTTATCTCCATACTTATCGTCTAAATAATATATTACTTTTTTATTATATAATCTATCATAATTTGTGTTATTAGTAATACAACCGCCACTACCTACTAAAGAAAGTTTATACTTCCTTTTTAGTTTTTTATAAGATTTTGAATTATGGTCAAAAATAAATGCACTGGATCCTCCTCTATTTGCAAATAATTTTAAATCATTATTAGCTATATCATCAGCTAGTGAGTAAGGATTAGGAATTCTTTCTAATTTAACATGAAAAGTATTTGGTTTATCTACACCAACCTCGACCTTTGCTGATTTTCCATAATAGTTTAAGCAATTTACAAACACATAGTATTTACCAGCAGGCAAATCATTTCTAGTATAATAATGATGTCCGGTTGAATCAATCTGTCTATATAAGAATGGATATGAAAGAAACTCATTAGTTTCTTGTGAAGAGATTAAAACACGTTTTACGTCCTTTAAATCCCCTAGAGAATCTAGCACAGGAATTACCTTGAGTGTAAAGGTTTCTTTTTTAATATCTTGAGAATAAATATTTAAAGAGAAAAATAAACCAAAAACGGTTAGTATTTCTTTCATTATATGCTGATTAAAATAATTTTTTATATATTCTAATATACTATAAATTAATGGTATCCAAAATTTGCTTTTGTATCATTTTACATGCGTATTGTCCAGTTTTTAGCACAAATCATAATAAATTCCAAATGAGCTTTGACGAAAATAATGGCTAACAAAAAGACCTCAATCATCTTTTTCTACTAACACTTAAAGATAAAATTGAAGCAATGGGGCAGCATGTTGAGTTCTCGACTCAATCCTTTTAAACAATCAGAAATGGCACGAAGGTTATTTTATGTTAGAAGAGTTTGCTGCAAATGGGAAATTCCAGATATGTTTCTGGTGCAAAAGCAATTTGTGATGTTCAGGAGAAGTGATAAGTACGATATGTAAAAAGAAGTGCAAACACTTTAATCAGCATTTGCACTTTGTTTCCTTAAACTTCTTTATCCATTAAATCAGACACCACATAGTATCTCGGATCATCAATAGAAGTTTCTATAATTTTTTCGAATTTAGGATCAGCTTTTAAGAGCAATGTTTTACATTCTGGACTCAAATGTGTTAACCTCAACTCTTTACCCTGACTCATGTATTTATGTGCCAAATTATCTATAGCTTCTATACCTGAGTGGTCACTTACTCTTGATTCAATAAAATCAATTTCAACTTTTTCAGGATCGCCATTCACATCAAATTTAGAACTGAAGTTTTGAACTGATCCGAAGAACAAAGGCCCCCAGATTTCATAAACTTTAGTGCCATCTTCTTTAATTCTCTTACGTGCACGGATCATGGTAGCGTTTTTCCAAGCAAATACAATTGCCGAAATTACAACACCAGCTAAAACTGCTACAGCCAAATCTTTCCATACAGTAATCGCAGATACAGCTATTAAAACAATGGCATCAGACTTTGGAATTTTATGAAGAATCCTAAAACTACTCCATGCAAAGGTGCCAATTACCACCATAAACATAACACCAACTAAAGCAGCAATAGGGATTTGTTCAATTAATGAAGCACCAAAAAGCACAAAACATAACAATGCGACTGCTGCTACAACACCAGATAATCTACCGCGACCACCAGAATTCACATTAATGATAGATTGGCCGATCATGGCGCAACCTCCCATACCACCAAATAAACCATTGAGAATGTTGGCTCCACCTTGAGCTACACATTCCCAGTTTCCACTTCCTCTGGTTTCAGTAATTTCATCTACTAAATTCAAAGTCATTAAAGATTCTATTAAACCTACAGCAGCCAATAGAAATGCAGTAGAAAAAATTAATCCCCAGTGTCCTTCTACAGTCTTGATCATGTCAAATATCTGCCATTGAAATTGAGGTAATGAACCTTTTAAACCTGAACCTCCACCATCTCTAATAAAAGAACCTACTGTACTTACATCTAAACCACCAGCTATAGTAATTGCAGCAACTATTACGATACCTGCTAATGCCGCTGGAATTTTTTTAGTGAGTTTGGGTAAGAAGTACATAATTCCCATTGTAAGAGCAACAAGAGCAAGCATAATGTACAACTCTGAACCTTGTAACCACATTTTCTCATCTCCCACAGTTTTCTTGAACATACCTAATTGTGCAATAAAGATCACAATCGCTAAACCGTTCACAAAACCCATCATTACAGGATGCGGTATCAATCGCACAAACTTTCCTAATCTAAAAACACCAGCAGAACCTTGAATTACCCCAACAATTAACAATGTTATAAACAACCATTGTAAACCTAGATTTTCAATTGGTGTATCCAAAGTCAAGCCCACCTCATTGCCTTCTTTGATCATGTTTACCATTACTACTGCCATTGCGCCAGTAGCACCTGAGATCATACCCGGTCTACCACCAAAAAGTGCAGTAATGAGCCCCATCATAAAAGCTCCGTACAAACCAACCAGCGGATCAATTTTAGCAATAAAGGAGAATGCTACTGCTTCTGGTACGAGCGCCAAGGCTACAGTTAAACCAGATAAAATATCGTCTTTTGGATTGAAAGTAAAGTTGTGCGTAATTCTATGTATCATAGCTGCTTTCAATTTTAAAAAGCTGCAAAGATAGAACTTTATTTGTCAGTAATGAAGTAAGACTCTAAAATTGAGTCAATATCTTGATATTTAACTTAAAATACACAAAGTATTTTTTGAAAATTCATATTAAATAGGCAAAATATTGCATTTTTTGAAATTTATTTCATTTCGATTTTGAGAATGATATTATTGATTATGCAAACCTATTTCTCTATATAGTTTTAGTGTACAGTCTGCTTGTCTTTGCCAAACCCTAATACCCTTGCCATGAGAAATACCTTTTGCTTCTGGCAAACTCCAACTTACAAAAAACTTCGGGTATTCAATTACATAATCGCCTAGCACTTCAAAACCTTGATTGTATACATGAATAGAATCGATACTTACATTGTTACTAGTATACTCAATGAGGTGTTCATTAATATTGCCAAAACCAGATTTAATAGAATCTGCAAAAGGTAAAAACATACCATCATCAGTAAAAAATGATGAGCGTAAAGCCGCATTGTGAGTTTTTACTCCTTTTTCCATTAAAGCATTTACTGCCATTAATTCAAAAGCTATGTGATTGTTAACATCAACTGGAATATCTTCTAGGGTATTAGCTGAGCTAACCACTAATGATTCTGGGTTTTCAATTGGATGAAAATACCCCCAACATTCAGCCTTAAGTTTTAGTGAGTTATCTGTTTGTACCTGCCAAACATTACAGTACTTACCATTTTGCTTTAAAAGATTTTGCTTACCAAGCAATCTATATTCTTTTTTAAAAGTACCCAATTCCACCAGAGTATTCCCCATTGTGATCACCTCAAAAATCTCTTTCTCAAACAGTTCAACTTCTTCCCTTTTAAATATCTCCAAAAAATAGGATTCAATCATTTTCACACCCCTCATACTAAGTTGATACTCCGGCATGCAAAGTGTTTCATCTGTATAATATTTTAATCTTTCTTCGAGGTTTTCTTTAAGAACTGAATTAGTAAAAAGGGTATTCATATTGAGCAAGCGTTCATCTAAAGAATTTGACTTGAATGATGGAGTTGTATCGTCTTTATATTTCTTGGCTGTGCAAGAACAAAAACTTAAAAAGCAGACAATTGGAATGATCGCTGCTGGAAATTTAAATGAGTTTCTCATGATTTTTTTTTTAGACCTGAAACAAATTGAAACCATGTTAAGCTATCTTAAAAGTTAATTTGACGAGCAGAAACGATTAATTGACAAGTGATCGAGTTAAACTTTTTAACCCTTTTACAATTAGCTATTTCCAACAATATGCATCTTGTAAATAACTACTTGCCATTTATCAATTAATAGCAGCCATTGGTGTATTTAAAGAGATAGAGAGCTTATAATTTAGTATTTTAACCTTTAAAAGAAACTCCGAAATTGGCTAAATGAAACTTCGACCAGATAAACAAACTGCAATTAACTGGTTGTTGAAGTATAAACTTCATCACATTCCATTCTGGTGCGTGTACCATTATATATGGTGGGTGGTTGCAATGGGTAATCCTTTTCATGTTGCCAGCCACATTGCCTTTTCCATCTATGCTTTTAAGTTTTGGTCTTATGTTACTTTTCAGGCATTGGCGGTATATTTTAACCTGTATTTTCTTATTCCAAAACTGCTTGAAAAGGGAAAATTCATTTTATACATTTTAAGTTTAACACTCACCATATTTGCGAGCTCTTTTTGTATTTTATCAGGTTATTTTTTGAGTGATTTTTTCTCAGATAAAACTTTTTATCAACTCTTTAATATCCATCCGAATGAGTTTATGAATTTGGTATTATCGACTGCGCTGCCATCTTGTGTTGCCAGCATGACGCTTGCAATGAGTATTAAGCTCACAAAAAACTGGCTACAGAGTAAGAGAAGACAGCAATTACTCGAAAAGGAAAAACTGGAAACTGAATTAAAATTTCTTAAACACCAATTCAATCCACATTTTCTATTTAACACCATCAATTCTATCTTTTTTCTTATTCATAAAAACCCAGACATGGCTTCGGCATCTTTGGCTAAGTTTTCAGATTTACTACGCTACCAACTTTACGAATGTAACGATAAGCAAATTCCGCTTGGTAAAGAGATTCAGTATATGCAAAACTTTATAGAGCTTGAAAAACTGAGGCAAAACCAGAATGTATCTGTTGAATTGAATATTGAAAATGAAAATTCTAAGCATTTAGGCATTGCACCTTTCATTTTAATGACATTCGTAGAAAATGCTTTTAAACATGTTTCTAAAGATTATGACAAGCAAAACACGATTAATCTAGACTTGAAACTATTGCAAAATCATTTATATTTTTCAATATCTAACTCAATATCAACTGACGCAAACACAACGTCTAATTTGATAAGTGATAAGGGCATTGGGCTAAAAAATGTGCAAAGAAGATTGGATTTGCTCTATCCAGAAAATCACAATTTAGTTATCAAAAATGGACAGGACTTTTTTGAAGTCGATCTAGATTTAGAACTCAATGAATTATACATAAATTCAGAAGCCAGTTTTCCCCAACTATAAATACTAACCAGAATTAAATAAATGCTAGAGTTAAAGAATTTTAAGAAAACTTACGGTTCAGTCACAGTATTAGAAATCGATCATTTAAAAATATCTACAGGTATTTACTGGATTAAAGGAGCAAATGGCTCTGGAAAAAGTACACTTTTAAAAACACTTGCCGGTATTATTAACTTTGAAGGTGAAGTTTTACTCAATAAAACTATTAGTGTAAAAAAACAACCAGTAGCTTATCGCAAACTGGTAAATTTTGCCGAGGCTGAACCAGTTTTTCCTGAGTTTCTCACTGGAATGGAATTGGTAAAATTGTTTGCCTCTGCCAAAAATGTTTCGGTAAAAGAGAGTGAGTACTACATAGAAAGTATGGGAATGAGTGCCTATATGTCTGATGCAATAGGTACATATTCTAGCGGCATGTTAAAAAAACTTTCTTTAATGCTCGCTTTCTTAGGCAAACCATCAATTATTCTATTAGATGAACCACTCATTACCATCGATGCTGCTTCTTTAGAGATTCTTTATGAGTGGATTACCCATAAAAAACAGCAAGAAGAACTTAGTTTCTTTTTATCTTCTCATCAGACTTTAGAAACCAAAAATATCTCATTAACTGGTGAGCTGCTTGTGCAAAATCAGACTGTAAACTTACTTGCTAATGATTGATTTTTTTAAAGTATCACCGCTATCTAAGGTCTTAATCAAGATTTTTGCAAAAGGGTTTTACAAGGTAAACGCCGGACTTTTACTATTCCTATTTGTAACTATCATCTTATATTGTTTTTACATAGAAGTACTCAACCAAACTCATTTTGAACCTGACGTAATCATCCTCTTCAACTTATCTTTTGTTCTTTCAATAATCAGCTCACCTGTGTTGGTGATATTAGTTTTCGCAGTTTGGACAGTATTTACAATTAAAAGTTGGAGTTATGTATCCTCACAAATTATAGTTCCAGAAAATCAATTTCTATTCTACAGTAGTAATTCCATTGATAGATTTAGCCAGTTTAAAAGTTGGTTGTTGGTTCAGTTAATTATTTCAATACCAATAATCGTCTATGGCGTATTTGCGATGTTAATAGGTATCGCTTTCGGCTATTACCTTATCCCTATTGTGATATTATTATTCGCATTTTTTATGGCATGTATTAGTGCGCTACTTTATATGCACACGATCAATAAATTAATAAATCCATATGAAAAAACAATTTATCTTAACATTGCTAAAAATTGGAAGAAACCCTTCTTTAGTTTGTTTTTATACCATTGCCTAAACAACCTACAGGTTACGATCGCAGTCACCAAAATACTCTCATTCATTATCATTATTGGAGGAACTTATATACTAGCAGATATTCAGCATGATCTGCGTGTAACTAGCGTAATTTGCTTAGGGATTGTACTCACACATTCATTGCTTATTTATCAGTCAAATTATTTCGAAACCACACAACTAGCTTTCACCCGAAACTTTCCTTTGAGTAGCAATCAGGTATATTTAAATTATTTGCTAACATACCTGCTACTCACTTTACCAGAAAACATTTGGTTGCTACTAAATTTTAATCCTTTCGAAAGTTTCAGTTTGATACTATTTAGTACAGGAACAGCTATGTTTTTTAAAAGCATTTTGTACTTAATCAGATTAAATATGCGAAGGTATTTGTATCGAATTTTCTTCCTGTTCCTTTTATATTTTATAATGATAATGTTCCAGTTAATCTGGGTATTAATTCCAATAAATATATTCATCTCCTTATGGATTTATAATAAGCAATACTATAAACTTGAGGATTTATGAGCGATTTGACTCTTAAAATAATTATCACGAAATTGATAAACATGGATATTTAAATTGATTTTGAAACTATGATAAACTGTGTAATAATTGATGATGAACCATTGGCACGAGAAGGAATTGCTAGGTATGTAAATGATATCGATTATCTCAATTTGATCGATACTTTTGAAAATCCAGTTGCTTTATCGTCATTATCAGATTCCACTAAAGTTGATTTAATATTTTTAGATATCCACATGCCTAAAATGAATGGGATCGATTTTTTGAAGATTAATTCCAAACCACCAATGGTAATTATTACCACCGCTTTTCCAGGTTATGCGCTAGAAGGCTTTCAACTTAATGTGATGGACTATTTACTCAAGCCGATTACTTTCGATCGATTTTACAAAGCAACTAATAAAGCAAGAGATTACCATCAACTCAAAAACAAACCAGAAAAGCAATTAGAGACTAGAGAAAATTACTTCTTTATAAAATGTGAGAACAAATATGAGAAAATCTATTTCGATGATATTTTATATATACAAGGCATGCAAAACTATGTGATGATATACACCAACAAAGGGAAGTATCTCACATTACTTAGCATGAAATCGCTTGAAGAGAATCTAGACTCAACAAAGTACATCCGGACTCACAAATCTTATATTGTTTCCATAGAAAAAATTACTGCGATTGAAGGTAATCAAGCAATTATTCAACAAGAAAACCTAAAAAACCACCACCAAAACATCCGAATCCCGATCAGCAGAAATTACCGCGACCTAGTTCTCGAAAAAGTAGTGAATGAGCGACTTTGGAGGAAGTGAGCTTATTTGTTTCATCTCACTAAGATTTTTAATTAGCATATTAAAAATAACCCTCTAATTGCAGGCCGATAAATAGTTAGCTTTATTTTGGTAATTATTTCGTCAAATCTTCAATTCTAATTATCAGTTTTATAAGTTTGCTTCAACTTTATATCAACTAGCATTATTAATGAAACTATCCTTTTTACAAGCAAACTATCTTTTGAAACCCTTTTATTCATTACTAGTAATCTTTTTACTGAGCCAAAACACTGTTTTATCACAAACTCCAGAACTAAAAGATTACGCCAAAGAAGCACCTAAAACAGTTGAAAAATCGGCAATAGATTTAGCTAGATACCTCACCGAAAATGAGACTGATACCAAACAAAAAGTTTTTAATATATATACTTGGATTACCTATAATATTTCTATTGATGCAAAGGATATAGTGAGTATTAAACATAAACCTCATAGCATCAAACAGATACTAAATAGAAAAAAAGGCAGCTCAGGAGAATTTGCAGGTTTGTTTAATCAGCTTTGTAATTATGTTGAAATTCCTTCAAAAGATATTGTAGGATATGTAAGGGCTACAAATTTTGACGAAGGCATGCAAATCGTTGAAGCAAGTGCTGTATGGAATGGGGTTAAAATTGATTCGAGCTGGTTTTTAATTGACACTTATAGTGGCTGTGGTTCAATAGTAAGAAAGAACAAGAGTTTTCTCGCTAAATTATTTAGTGCAAAATCTCAACAGTACAAACTGATTTTCAAAAGAGAAACAGACATTAATTTTTATTGCATCCAACCTGAAAAGCTTATCTCAACTCACCTACCAGTAGATCCAGCTTGGCAACTAATTCAATTTCCTGTTTCAATGGATAGTTTTCAAAGTCTCGATTGGGAAGGCTACAATTACAAAATGGATAATTGTGATCCTAAACTAGCAAATGCACAAGATTATACGCGATTGTTAAATGTTTATGAGCATCTGTCTAATTTGCCATATATGGAAAAAGTAGCGATAAAAAGTAATGCTTTTTATCCTGAAAACTTTGCGTTACTGGCTCAGTATTATCTTTTTAAAGGACAAGCTATGTATGCTGGACATGCTGATCCAAAAATCTATATTCAAAGGAATAATTCAGTTATTCAAACCTTAGAAAAAGCTGAACTAAATGCTAAGAAACACCAGCAAACTATCAATACTGAGACTTTAAAAACCATTAGCAATTTCAAAAGTAGCATCAATAAGAATATTAGGAATGTACAATCCACCCGATCGAAAATTACATCTCAACATCTCAGTACAACACAAAAAGTTTTAGCTGCAGGAAAAAAAGAGGTTCAACAATCTACCAATAGCTTGGCTGACCTACAAAGCAAAATCAATTCAAAAACCTATCAACCATTAAATGTAAACGCTTCTACAAAAAACGAAAGAGCAGATTTACTCAAAGAGAATAAATTAGCGCTGGCAAAAACCAATAAAGAGCTATTTCAGCTAAAGGATTCTTTGTATAAAACCAACTCAAATCTTGAGGCTAGTTTAATGGAAAAAGCACAGCTATTTGAAGCATTAAAAGGTAAAAATCTGATTTTAAATGATCTCTTATTAGAATTTAATAAATACACAGTAGATAAAGCTCCCTTAATGCCTCTTAAAAAATTAAGTGCATTTATCGATACCTGTGGAACTGAAATTGACAGCCTGAATAAAGCACTTATTCAAAACAGAAGGGATATTTCGATCAACTCGAATAACATCACCAAGATACAATCTGCACTCAATAAAAATGTGATACAAAAACAGAAGTACATCAAGCAAATTTGTACATATTCTGGTAGCAGCAATTGTGATACAGATGAATATAACAGCAGTATCGAATTGCTAAAATCTATAGATCAAGTTAAGCTGGAAATGAGCAAAATGAATCTTGATTTAAAACAAGAAGATATCAGTTTTAACCAGACTATGTTCGAAATACTCGATGATCAGGCTTTTCTATTTAATGATGCAGAAAATAATTTAAATGATTATGAAAACTTTAGAATTAATAATCTTGAGTTTGATAAAAAGAAAAGCAATTATCAGATGGAAGAAATAAAAAAATATGCTGATAAATATATCAATAAATTATCAGCACTTAATAATAAACTAAAGCAAAAGATGAAGTAAAACAAATTGTTAGAACTACGGTAACTCGATGGAAAAATATATTAATGCTTTATTCGATAAGAAGATTTTGACAGAAGCTGGCAAGCAAAACATGTCAGAAAAACTGAACATTTTAGAAGAGGCATTAAATAAGTATGAAGCATTTGTAAAAGAAATGTCAGAAAAGTACCAGAGTAAATTGATCCCATCTAACATCATTCTTGTAACTAATGAATACCATGAGCAGTTATTAAAAGCTAAGATTTTAATAACCTGCAGAGATTTTTTCTATGATGATTTAGGATTGAGATTAATGAACCAACTAGATTATGATGAAAAGATTAGAGAAAGTGGTGTTGATGTAGATCTTAACTTTCATCATAAAGGAGGTTATTTAGTGGTACCATTGCCGGTTGCTAAAGATAAACCTGAAAAAATCGATGCTAGTAGAAGCACAATAGGCCTGCATGTATCCAAAACTCTAAAAGACTTTTTTGATATAGGCTTAATCTCTCCTGAATTATATGAGCATACAAAAACAAGCATTTTGAATGTAAAACCATTCCCTTTTGAAACAAATGTGTCTATTCATAATGAAGGTAGCTTGTGTAATTATCTCATGGAAAACACCATCGAAAAGCCTCATCTAGACCTCAATAAATTTGAAATGTATTTAGCTAAAGCTGGATTTTTAGAAATAGAAGATTATTAAATACTTATATCGCCAACCAACCTCTCCCAACTATTTAGCATTAAATAAGCAGACTATCTAAAACAAAACTCTGATCTTATTTCATGTACACTTTTTTGGCTCTTCGCGTAAAAACTGGCTTTTTTAAGCAAACGCTGTTTCTATTTTTCTTACTACTATTCATATTTCAACAAAGTAAATCCCTAGCACAAATAAATTCTCTTGTTATTCAAGGTCGGGTTGTGAGCGAGAAAAACAACGAACCTCTCCCCTTTGCCACGATTTCTTTTAACAACAATAGAAAGGGAACGGTAAGTAATCAGTATGGAGAGTTTAGGTTGTTAATACCAAATGAATTTAGAAATGATAGTTTGGGTATTTCATATATTGGTTATCAAACTAAATCATTTATTATCAGCGAATTAAACGGCAAGTTGGTTTGCAAACTTCAAGAAAATACACAGCAATTGGAAGAAGTGACCATTACTGGACTCACTGCCAAAACAATACTCAAAAAAGCCATCAATTTAATTCCACAAAATTACGATCAGTCTGCTTTTACCAGTAAAGGTTTTTACAGGTTAACTTCCCAACGAGACGAAAAATACATTCATCTTTCAGAAGCTGTGTTTGATGTTTATCGAGCTAACCGTGACAAGACCACCGAATTTAAACTGGAAAAAATGCGGTCTATTAAAGACGAAAAAGCATCCCATGGTTTAGATCTTGGTTTAAAGCCCGCATCCATTTTTGAATATGATGTAATTCACTCTTTAGAGGAGCAAGAGTTATTCAGCAAAAAGTACTTACAACATCATGAATTTATTCTTGAAGGAGTCGAGCAATTTGATGATACTGAAGCTTATGTAATCTCTTTCGACCAAGAAAATGATTGGAAGAAAACAGGTTATAAAGGCAAATTTTATATTGATACTGAAAACTTTGCTTTCTTGTATCTCGATTATCAACTCAGCCCAAAAGGGATTGAATATTATTCTTATGGAGATGCTGCTTTAAAGGCTCTAATGGCATTATTAGATATTCATATTAGCATCACACATAGTCGATACCAAATATCTTATAAGCAAATTGAGGGGAAATACTATTTGAATAACACGCGAAACGAAACCACACTCAATTATAGAAGTAAAAGAGATCATTTTAACTTCGATTTGCATGCAAGAGCCGACTATTTGGTTACATCGGTAAATACTGATAACAGCAAACCTTTTGATCATTCTGAGATGATAGAAAAGGGAAAACTGATTGAAAACCAACATTCACTCTACGATCAAGCTTTTTGGGATAAGTATAACATCATTCTTCCGGGTCAAGATTTTAATGAGATAGCTAAGACAATTGAAGCCAGTAATGCCGCATTTGATCATAAAAAGGTAATTGCCCAGCAAATCAATAAGTTTCCCAAAGACAAAGGCATCAGAATTGATTCAATTTTAACTTTCTATAATCATAAAGGCTTATTCAACGGAAATGCATTGGTGACTTACCAAGGTGAAACGATTTTTGAAAAAAGCTTTAATAACAAACTCACTAATAACTCCCTAAAAAGTCAATTCAGGATAGGTTCTACCAGTAAGACTTTTACTTCGATGTTAGTGATGCAATTGGCAAACAAAGATTTACTTAAACTCTCAGATGCAGTCTGCAAATACTTGCCTTATTACCCACATAAAAATATTAGTATCGAACAATTACTCACCCATCAGTCAGGCATTCCGAATTATACTGTAAACAATGAGTATGTGACCCAGCTATTTTCTAATGAGTTTGAGACCGAAGAATTGATTAAACAATTTTGTAGTGATTCTCTTCAATTTGAACCCGGCACAAAATTCCATTACTCCAATTCTAATTACATAATTTTAAGTGGCATTATAGAAAGCGTAACAGGTAAAAGTTATAGTGCTATTTTAGAAGAAGAAATTCTTATACCTCTAAAAATGGAAAACAGTTTTTTTGGTGCGGATGATGAAAATCAATTCTTAGCCAAAGCATATTTGTATGGCGAACCTGAACCAAAAGTAATTACACAAAACTTTAAAGGTGCCGGTGGCATAATTTCCACAACACAAGATTTGCTAAAATGGAGCAATGCTTTTGATAATGAAACACTCTTACCTAAAAACCTTATTGACAGTTTATGGACACCAAGAGTAGCTTATATCGATTGGGATGCAGATTATGGTTACGGCTGGATGATTGATAAATACCTTTTCGAAACTTCGAAAAAGCATAAAATCTACTACCATCCCGGAACAGAAATGGGTTTTTACACCATGTTTTTAAAACAACCAGATGAGCAAATTACCATCATACTTTTAAGCAATACTGGTGATTTCCCCCGCTTCGACATTACCGATTTGATTTTACAGGAGTTGGATTAAATTATGAGCTAATCCTATCATTAAAGAGCATTTTTTCTGTGTCTTTAAGGACAAATTTTGGTAAATTGTAATTGATCCTTATCCATTTAATTTACCAAAGAAATCATGTATTTACAATCAAACTTTCTAACACAAAAAACTTTAGCAAAGCTCGATATCTTTTTCATATTAATCGCTTTACTTAGCTCCTGTGCAAATCCTCAAAGAATCCCTGAAATGGAAACTGGAGGGCAAAAACCTATGTCTTCAGTAGAATGGATTGATCAGGATACAGGTCATAAGTTGATCAAGTTAACACGCTCAGGAGCTGATAATCGCAGTTTCTATTTTCATAATAACCCATTTATTCCTGCTCATGGTGATGAAGGTGACCTGATGGTATTTTATGGAAGTGAAGAGGTAAGGAAATCAGATCATTGGTACAAAGGGAAAGACATCAAACAACTTTTTACCCTAAATTTAAAATCCCTAGAAATAAAACAGTTAACTCACCACTCGGCTTCCATCTCTGGGGAAATTGTAGGAAAAAAGCGAAGAGAAGTTTTTTATCAAAGTAGTGATACTGTATTTGCAGTAAATGTTGACAATGCAAAGTCTAGAATCATTTATGTTTTTCCAGATAGCTTAACACAGGCAAAAATTACTACTTTAAATGCTGATGAACAATTACTAGCAGGTGTTTACAGCATTGCCGAAAAAGATTCTATCTTGAAAAATAATCCTAGAAAAGGTGATTATTTCAATTTGATTTATGAAGCCAAGTTACCTCATACCCTATTTACTCTAAATGTGGATGACCAGAAAATTTCTCAAATTCATAGCGATTCTGCTTGGCTTAACCATGTACAATTCTCACCAACTGACCCTGAAAGACTCATGTTTTGCCATGAAGGTCCTTGGCATTTCGTGGACAGAATTTGGAGTATGAATATCCATGATGAAACTCCAATGCTCATGCACAAAAGAACTGTAGAAAGAGAAATTGCCGGGCACGAGTTTTTTAGTAGAGATGGAAAAACTATTTGGTTCGATCTACAAATTCCAAGGGGTGAAACCTTTTATCTGGCAGGTGCTAATGTAGAAACTGGTGAAGAAAAGAAATATGCGATGACTCGTGATGAATGGTCTATTCACTTTAATATTTCTCCTGACCAAAGCATTTTTGTGGGAGATGGCGGAGATTCTACCCAAGTAGCAAGGGCAAAAGATGGCATGTGGTTGTACTTATTTAGAACTGAAGGTGATAGTTTGCACTCAGAAAAACTGGTTAATATGAAACATCATAACTATGATCTGGAACCAAATGTACATTTCTCACCAGATGGTAAATGGATTATTTTCAGAGCCAATTTTGAGGGTAGCAGCCAGATTTATGCTGTTGATATTGAAAAAGATGAATCCTTTTAAGTATTAAATTATCAAACCAACAATTAGTTTGTCCTCAAATTCTAAACTATGCACTACCGGATGTAGGTTGTTATGATTATTATGCATTTTTAAAACTAATTACTTTTCCATTTTATAAAATGGAATTTCTGCCCATCTTTTTCTAATCTTAATCTTATCAGACATCAGAATTGAAAAAGCACAGAGTTTTTCTATACGTATTAGATTTTTACCGGGTTGAAGATACTTAATATCCAAGAGTGTTGTAAAGGCTTTTTGATTATCGATTTTCAATTTAACTTTTGCCCAATCTAGATTGCTAACTAGAGAATCATTTAAATACACTCTAAACAAACCAGGAAAGTTTTGAGGTATTTCCCAATCTATTGAATCTGGCAATTGGAATTCGCCAGACTTTAAAGAGGCGATAGAAAACTCATCTTCTTGGTAGTGTACAATGTTTAATAAGAGTGATTCATCATACACTTGCTCTTTTTTTATAAATGCTCTCGCATATCTAAGCTCTTCATCATGATACTCTTCGTACCAAAAAGATTTATTTAACCATTCTAGCTCATCGTCGATATTGCTAATATTCGCATACATGTCAAATCCATGCAAGTCTGATAATATATTTGGCATCGACAAAAACATGATACAATAGATAAAAATCATCACCTTCCATTTACCCAAATTACTTTGGTAAATAGAAGATATGGTACTCGGTATGGAAGTACCTATCCACTGAGCAATTTTCGATTTTTTAAACACATATGCTATCACAGTATATATGGCTGTCAACATCAAAAAGAGATAAATCTCCTCCGTACCATGTAGACCAAATAAAATACTTACTCCAACTAATAAAAATAGTACAAAGGTAAATACTGTAAATAAAATGCCTGTATAAACTGGAAAACCAAACAAGGTGCTACACCAATTTTCTAGTTTAATTACTAGCTCTGTCGGGCTACGAAACTTGTATTCACTAAATGTTTTAAAGAGTTTAGTATTATCAACTCCTTCTGGAAAAGCATAACTTAAACCTACCAAACCTGCCCATGCAAGCCTCGAAAGCAAATGGATTATGAAAAATACTTTAAAGACATTAATCACAAAGGAGAGATACAAAAAGGTTACTAATGAGCTAACAAAACTCACCGCATACTCTTGGATTAATATGGTGTAAAATTGGAATAACTTTGTTGGAACTATAAATAAAGACGTAAGTATTAAACCAGAAATAATTACTTCTGGCTCCCAACTCCTATTTTGTGTGTCTTTTAACCAATCTGGTATAGCAGAACTATTTGCAAACTTATCTTCAATATCAGTTTGACTGGTGTCTGTAAATTTATCTTCCATCAGAAAATTGCTGATTACAAATACATTACAATTACTTTGATTTTATAAGCTTCACAATATAGTTAATGATGAAGATTATTCTACAAAGTCTATAATCAATATTGCATTTATTGGCTATTTTCGATGCCTAATTTAGTTGTTTTTAATTCGCTCAATTTTGTAAAACGGGATTTCTGACCATCTTTCTCTAACTCTTAACCTTTTGAGGAACAATAAGGAATAAAAACAAATCTTTTCTACCCTTATCACATTTTTGCCGGGCTTTAAGTTTTCGATATTTAATTGTGTGGTAAAACCTTTCTGATAATTAGTTTGAAATTTTACTTGTGACCAGTCCAAATCCGATATCAGAGAATCATTTAAATATACTTTAAAAATATCTGATAGCTTTTCAGGTTTTTCCCAGCCCAATGAATCTGGAATTTGAATTTCACCCGATTTAAAGAAAACTAAGTTATATTCATCTTCTTTAAAATGAGCAATGTTCAATATTAGAGATTTATCGTAAGCTTGTTCAGTCTTTATAAATGCTCTGGGGTATCGCAAGTCTTTGTCGTGATACTCTTCGTACCAGAATGATTTATCTAACCACTCTAAATCTTCGTCTATCGATTTTATATTGGCATATAGATTATCACCCTCCATATCATTAAAACTGAAAGGCAACGATAATAAAAGTATAACATTTACGAATATCATCACTTTCCATTTGCCTAAATTGCTTTGGTAAATAGATGAAATTGTGTTGGGTAATGAAGTACCCATCCACTCAGCAAGTTTAGTTTTTTTGAAAACAAAAACTAATATTGTATAAGCTAATGCTAGAAACAAAAAGATGTATAGTTCTTCACCTCCATGGAATTCAAAATAGATACTTACTCCAACTAGTAAGATCAACACAAGGGTAAAAATGGAGAATATTATTCCTGTATAAACCGGAAAACCAAACATGGTACTACACCATTTTTCCAATTTAATTACCATCTCTGTTGGACTTGGAAAATGATATTGCCTAAAGTGTTTAAATAGCTTGGTATTATCAACTCCTTCTGGAAAAGCATAACTTAAACCTACCAAACCTGCCCAAACAAGTCTGGAAAGTAAATGCACCACAAAAAATACTTTAAATACATTAATAGCAAAGGTGAGATACATTAAGATTATCCCGGCACTCACATAATGCACCGCAAATTCTTGAGTCAATACCGTAAATAACTGGAATAGCTTTGAGGGAACGATAAATAAAGAAGTAAGTAGCAAACCAGAAATAATGATCTCTGGCTCCCAGCTTTTATTTTGTGTATCTTTTAACCAATCGGGTATAACATTAGAATTTTTTGCAGTGTTATCTTCAATGTTTGATTGTGTTGAGTTCGTAGATTTTTCTTCCATCAATTACTTTCAAATTATAATTACCTTCCTATTACTTTGTCTACAAAAGCAGCACAATATTACAAATTATGCAGTTTATAAAGCAATTCATCTTTATAAACTACATTTTAAAGCATGTGTTAGAAAATTAAATCTTACTTTTCATTCACTCCCCAATAAGCCATCATTAATATAGCTCCGGCAGTTCCGTCCATTGTTGGTTCGTTGGTAGAGTAATCTCCAATGTCGTCATGATAAACCACAAACTTGTTTTGCACGTGAGCAAACTCGTCTTGCTCAGAAAGTGTCAATCCTTTTAAAGATTGATAAATACTTGCGAATACAGGTCCATCTACTAAACCACCCGGAACTTCTTGCTTGGTTAAAGCCCAAATGCTCGTATGCACATCCACCGGATATTCTCCTCGCTGTGGCATATTCATAAACATAGAAGTTCCCCAAGGATTTCTGCCAAATAACCAATCGCGCTGCTCAACCAAAAACTGATGATAAGCAAGATCGCCAGTCATTTTCTCATACAAAATTACTTGAGCGATTAAACTGGTTAAGAGGTTATTAGAACACCAAATAAACGGAACCCCAATGCCATAAGGGTTTTGCTGTGCTCTTTTAAAGTTCTTTTCGATTCCGGCTTTGTAATAAGCTGCTAATGAATCTTTTAATTCTGGCTCTACTTGATCGTACAAAGCATAATGCCCCATGTTGATGAAAGGATAATATTGATAGTGAGCAGCAGAATCTAACTCCATCCAAGAAGTTGTGTTGGTCAATTTTGCATATCTCTTGGCATCTGTAAGATAGCTTTCTTGTTCGGTTAGTTTGTACAACTCTGCCGCTGCCCATTCCATATCGTCAGACCAAGTTTCTTCATTATATCGATAGGGCGCTCCATAAGAATTTCCCTGCTGATAACCTTCTTGTTTCGTACCCATTGCATAAAGCGAAATGGCAGCTTCTCTGCATTTATTTGCATAGTCAGCATCATTCAAATGCGCTTCCCAAATTCTTGCCGCTAAAGCCATTGCTGCTGCTGATCTACCAGCCAAATTGGCAATACCGGTAGCTTCGCTTTTATACTTGTTTAAGCCCTGTGGTTTTCCAGTTGCAAAATAGGCCACGCGATAACTATTTGCACCCCAACCATAATCAGAAACATCTTCGTCTGGCATTTTCCAACCTCTGTGGTCGCGATCGTCTGCCACCTGATGAAACAATTGATCTGGTTTAGGATGTAACCTGTGAATCCAATCAAGTCCCCATTTTGCTTCATCGAGCACATCTGGAATGCCATTCGGTTCAGGCTGACCTAAATGATTTACTTTATCGCCAAATCTTTCAGGAAAAAGCTCATAAGTCATCAACATATGAGCAGTCGCGTAACTGCCTGTAATTAAATATTTTAATTGGTCTCCTGCATCATGCCAACCACCACTTACATCTACAAAAGTGGAATCTGGCATCGGGCCATCCATAGCTCTGCCATCTCTTTGGTGGCAAACCATATCTAAAAAGGGATTATAGCCGCATCTTTGCTGGCGCATAAAAACCAACACAGTCTCTTCGGTTTGATCGTAGGCTTGAGATGAAATATCAAAAATGGAAGAAGTATTTCCCGACTTTTTACCTTTTAAAAAATAGGTACCTTCTTGCTTAACCTCCGTAAAATCTAATGTGTAATAGTATTTGAATTTACCCCAATTTTCGGTTTTAGTTTTTTGTAGTTTGATGCTGCTTATCACTTTTTGATTGGCATCATCAATTAAATAAAAAGATTCGCTTACCGCTTTTTCAGAGAAAACTATTGCTATTTTGCTCTCATCTGGCAAATAACCAATCTGATTAATTCGGATATAAGGCCCTTGTTGCGCCAAGGTATTGAGCGCGCTAAAAATGAAAATCAGAGATATGTAAAGTTTGTTCACAGGATAAAGTATTTTGTAAGTTTCGGTAATTTTTAAGGTAGTTTGAGGAGTTCGGTTAATGGTACAAGTTGATAATTCTTCGCTTGTAAAGTATCAATTAGCTTTTCGAGTTGATGATAGAATTTATCGGTTCTTTCTGGGGCAGTACCTACATGAATGAGCAACATAAAGCCATTTAAGCCTGTTTGGCTTTCTTTTTCATATTGAATGATACTGTTAAAAATCTGGTCACTAGATAGATAATTCTTCATATCTGGTGTGGTATAATCTGCATTTGATCTAGTTCCAGAACTAAAGTTAATCAATTGCAAATCCATTTCGCTTGTCCAATTACTGATGGATTGGTTATACCATTCGTATGGTGGGAGAAAAAATGGCGCATCGGTTTTATCAATGCCGAACCGCTTCATTTCGGCATAATTGTCTTTCAAATCTTTTTGAAAAACTGCTTTGCTTACTAGCAAACTATCACGCTTTGTCCAATCGCAATACAGCAAATGTTTATCTGAGTGAGCACCCAAATAATGTCCATTGCGATGTAGTTTTTGTATTAATTCTTTAAAATCTGGATTTCGATAAAAATCTCCTGTAAAAAAGAAAGCACCTTTTATGTCTTGCTTATTTAAGACCTGCAAAACATGTTCGCCTCCTTCTGCAAATGTATGACCAGTAAACACCAGACTGAGCTTTTTCAGTCTGGTGTCTCCTTTAATTACAGCTTCCTGATAGCATTCAAACTTTTGACAATAATCTTGAGAAAAGGCTTCTCTATTAAAAATTACAAAAGCTGAAATACACAGGAAAATGATTGCTTTCACATTCATGTTGAGTTATTACTTTGTTTTGTAATAATCTTTCAGCACATAGAAAGCTTTTTTCTTGTTGCCACCTTCAGAAATAATTCCTTTTCTGTTCCACATATCTTGTCTGATGGCCAAAGGTCTTCTTGGCGAACGGAAGTCAGCCAGAATCCAAGGAGTGCAACCGCTAAAACCCGGAATGTTATCTAAACCAGCAATGGTTTTCTCATACAAATTCTCTTGAAACTCTTCGCTCCATACTGTTTCTTTATCTGCATGGTAACCATATTGAGCACCTCCACCCCATTCGCTTATTACAACTGGCTTGTTGTATTTGATCTTCCAATCTAGTTTAGCAAAATCGTCTGGATTGCCACCATACCAACCATGATATTGATTAAAACTGATAATGTCTGTGTACTCACCGAATGGATCGTCTAAAATCTTAGTTAAACCTTCAGAATGCACTTCCATTGCCGCACTAATCAACCTGGTGTTATCTAAACCTCTGGCAGTTTCCACCATGTTTTTCAAGAATTTGTTTCTTGGCTCACTTACCGGAGTTTCGTTTGCCATACTCCAAATAATAACTGCTGCACGGTTTTTATCTCTGGTAATCAACTCTGTTAATTGATTCTTAGCATTGTTGTAAGTCGCCTCATTCTCCCATTGGATTGTCCAGTAAACTGGCACTTCTTCCCAAAGTAAAATACCTAACTTATCTGCTAACCTCGGCATGTTTTCGTTGTGCGGATAGTGTGCTAATCTCACAAAGTTAGCACCTAATTCTTTCACCCAATTAAACATCATTTGCGCATCTGCTTCACTGTAATTTCTTCTACCTCTAATCGGATTTTCTTCGTGCATGCAAATACCTTTTAAGAAAACCTTTTTGCCGTTTAGCAAAATATCTTGCCCTTGTACTTCTATGGTTCTAAAACCAATCTGGTCAGCAATTTTGTCTTCGCCAGATTCCAATTGCACATCATACAATTTCGGATTGTTGGTATCCCACAAAGTCAGTTTTTTAGCCACCATACTAAACTCAGCTTTACCTTCTGCATTGGTAGTAACTGTTTTTTCGATTTTAAGCTCTGGAATACTAACTTTCACTTCTTTAGAAGCTACATCTCCATCGAGTTGCACATAACCACTTAGCTCATTGCTGCTTCCTTTGGTTAATTGCACTTTAAAATCACGGATGAATGTTGTTGGTACTTCCACCAATTTTACACTTCTGGTAATTCCTCCGTAGTTCCACCAGTCAGTCGCTACAGTGGGAACTGCTTCTTTCTTTCTAGTATCATCTACCTTAACTACAATAAAGTTATCACCCTCTTTTAAGATATCGGTTACATCAAAATTGAAAGGTGTAAAACCACCGGTATGGCTACCTACTTTTTTGCCATTTACATAAACATGCGTTTCGTAATTGGCTGCACCGAGGTATAAGTAAGTTCTTTTACCAGTTGGCTTAGAATAAGTGAAATCTCTCTGATACCAGATTGTACCCTCGTACCAGAAAAGTTGCTCTTCTTGTGTGTTCCAATCGCCAGGAACCATTAATGTAGGCGAATGCTCAAAGTCGTATTCTACTCTATCTTTTTTAGACGAAGGTTTTGTATTAGTGAAATAAGCACTGCTGCCCGGGTTTTCGTAATTATCGAAAGGCGTTCTTCTATAATCGTAATAACCATTTTCTAGTGGATCGATAATGTAATGCCATGTTCCATCAAGACTTTGGCTTTCGCGATTTGGCACATTGGTAATTAGCGGAGTTTGGGCTGTAAGTAAGGTTGTATAAAAAATGCCCAGTAAAATAATTGTTAGTTTTTTCATAGTCTTTCTCGATTGTTATCTTTCTTCAATATTATACTATAATGAAGTAAATAACCAGATTAAGACTGTAAAACAGACAGGTAGTTATTAATAAATTATGAAACTGAAAAGCCTTTGCTTCAAAGTGGATCAATCAGATTTTTTCTTGTTGTTATTCTTAAAAATCTTCTTGATTTTACTCACAGGAACCATGGTGTACATAATGCCATCTTTCAATCCTCTAAGTGAATAATTGATGAAAGATTTATTTTTAGGTCTTTCTACTGTTACCTCTCCCACTTTAAAATTTCGCTCGCTTCTAAGGTTATCTTTTTTCACCAAACTGTTTGAAACAAAACTCAAAAAGCCAGAAGATTTATCGGGATCGTTATTGTTCAAAACTTCTACCTCCATGTTTCGGTATTCAATGTTTACTTTGCCAGTCAGTTGATCATCATTAGCGGTAAAATCAAACTTAAAATCGTTGATGTAACCAGAAGATACTTTAATCATCATCATGCTTTCCAATAAAGGACTAAAAGTAGTTGCTGAACACGCTTGCATGTTTCCCTTTAATGTAAACTTATTTTTGTAGTCGTTTAGATAGAAATTGTAGTTGGCTTTAAGTCTGTTGGTTCTAAAAAGCATGGCATCCATATTAAGCGACATTACTGGATTTTTTCTGATATACTCTTTCGCATTGGTTATATTACTACCCCAAACCTTCATTTGATCTAAAGTAGCTTTTCCGGGTAATTCTTCATTTTTGGCATGTCCCACCTGCTCGTAGGTAATTTCCATGTTGGTAGAAAGCAAAGAATCTATTCTCAGGTTAAAGGGCAATTCTTTTAAAAACTGCTGAGGCAAAGGTTTAAATTTGGTATTGTCTGGTAAACTCTTGTCTCTATAAATATGTAAGTCTAATTTATCGAGTGATAAAGAATTTGCATAGAAAGACAATGAATTATAAAGTTCATCTAAATTAAACCCTTGCACTTTTACAGAAGAAACTTCACCAGAGAACCAGTCTTTTTCTGTAGGGATATGCTTTTGATATTCTGTTTTTGAATAGAGTGATTTGATGTATAATTTCTGTACTGCTAATGATCTATTTTTAGCATCAACTTTTAGGTTTTTGCCGCTAAGAGTATATAACTCTGAAACCATTGAGCTAATGCTATCTGCATCAAAGATTGCTTTCTCAAATGCTGGGTTGATAGATTTTTCATCTAAATTGTCGGCGCTAAGTTGAAGTCCTTGTACTTCCAAATCTGCATCTAACAAGTATAGTAATGGTTCTTTCTTATTAATATCTCGCACTGTAACATTTGCATCAGACATTAATAATCGCTCAAAATTGAGCTTTGCCAGAAAGTTTTCTAATTTTTTACCTATTGGGTCAGGATTGGCCTTTTCTCTAGATTTGGTATTTACAAACTCGTTAACCACCGGTTTTTCTAGTACAAAGCTCTTAAACCTTAAATCTCTTTCTTGGAAAAACTTCTCAAACTCAAGCTCTTCCAGTTTCACATTTTCTACACTTAATCTAGTAAGTGAGCGAACTTTAGAACGGTTTAGGTTTTTCAATACATCTTCATCAGGAGTTAGCTTAAACTTCTTAATAAACATTCCTGCTTCTGCATCTTTAGGCTTGTTTTTGGATGAAAAAGCTTGGATAAAAATACTTTCTGATGAAATGGTATAATTACTATCTATGGCGATTTTAAACCCTGCACTATTCAATGCCATTTTCTCAAAATCCATCCCCATCATATATTGCAGCGTTTTTTTGTCTACCATGGCATTTTCAAACAAAACAAAGACCGAGTCTGTATAGAAAAGAGGCTTTTCTTTATCAATATCAAAAACCTCAAAAGTTGCTTGATTGAGTCTGAAACGTTTAATTTCACCTTTATTCAACAGGTTTGAAAATATCTCCTGCATTAGCACTGTATTTCCCGGAGAGTCACTTTTGTTGGTGAAATAAACTTTTACTTTTGGGTTATCAATAATTATTTCGTTGATAATCAACTCTTTTGAGAAGAAGTATTTCCAGACTGGTACACCAGAAATAATGATGTTTGCATTTTCGATGTTAATGGCATTACTTCTTTGATAATCTTTAAGGCTATCTAGAGTAGCTTCTTTGGGTTTTACTGTAAGATCAACAACTTCTAGCGTAGTGGTTACCATGTTTAGTTTAATTCGCTCGAAATCGTAAACATGGTCTAAATCAGGATTATCATCTAAAAAGGCGTGTAAGCGATTTTCTAAAATAGGCTCAATAAAAAAGAGCACCCCTTGATACGCTACCGTGAGTAACACCAAAACACCTAATACAATATATAGCCTTTTCTTTTTTTTCACATTGGTAAAATTAATTTTATACTAAGTATCAGCACTATTTAAAATAATAGCGAAACGCCAGAAGAGTATTTTTCTATCGTTTGCCAGTAGCAGTAGGTATTCTTTTTAGAAAGGATAGCCAATAGCGATGTTCAAAATAATTTTATCTTTTCTCCACTCACTACTTCCAAAGTTTTTAATAACCCAAGGACTATCAGTTTCTGCTGGGTTTCTTAATGGAAGTCCCCAATCTGCTCTTAATACAAAAAATGAAGCATCCACTCTTATTCCTAAACCAGTTCCGATAGCTAGTTGTTTATAAAATTCATTCACTTCGAATTGAGAACCGGGTCTATCTGCATCTGTATTAAATGTCCAGATATTACCGGCATCTACAAACACAGCTCCTTTCAAGTAACCATAGATATCGAATCTCAATTCGGCATTGGCTTCTAGCTTAATATCACCTGTTTGGTCGAAGTATAAATAGTTGGAATTATCGTCTTCTGGTGTATACGTACCCGGCCCGAGCGATCTTGCCTGAAATGCTCTTATACTGTTTGTACCACCAATAAAAAATTGCTTTTTGTAAGGCAACACTTCTGAATTACCATAAGGTTTTCCCATACCTGTAAGCAAGCGTGTGGCTACAGTTAACCTTCTATTTAGTTTATAAAAAAAGCGTAAATCTGAATTTAGTTTAAAGTATTGGGCATAAGGCAGTCCTAAAATATATTTCTGGTCATCTTCTTCTGAGCCACTACTTCCATCAATTAAACCTTGTACGGCACTCATTAAATTACCAGATATGTCGATACTAGGGTTCCAATAAAATCTGGTTTTACTTTCTTCGCCAGCATTATCGTAATAGAAATTGTAATTTGTACCTAATATAAACTGATCTTCGAAACTGGTTTTTAATAGCTCATTCTCTTCAAGTATCTGATTAAACTCTTCTGAAGTGTAACCCAATCGGTTATATTCTATAGCTACCAGATTAAATTCGTGCCTCCGGGTTGAAGTTTCTTTCCATCGATAACCATAACCCAAATTAAAACTATTGAGCTCGAAGTAATTGGTTCTTTTCTGGTAATCGTAGCCTACACTAAAAGATGTTCGGGGAATGTATCGGTCTGAATATTTATTGATCGGAAATGGCGTCATAAACCTTGGAATATTCAATGCCAACTCCAAACCAAAAGTGATAGAATTAACCGCAGCTTGTTCTGTATTTAGCTGTGTTTCAAAGCCAGAATTCAAGTTTAAAGTAAACTCTTCTGCTCCTCTAAATACATTTCTGTTTCTAAAACTCGCTGTTAGCTCAGAACCAACAAAGTTGTTAGATCGGGAAACAGGACCGAAAGCAACTCGCAAGTTTTTCTTAGGCAAACTTATCAGAGAAATATCTGTGTCGAGTGTTTGAGACATGGTGTCTTGTGGATCGAATCGCACATTTACAAAGCGAAACACTTCCAAGTCTATTAACTTATTGAGCGTTTCCAGATAATCTGCATAGTTAAAAGTCTCACCTTTATCTATATAAATGTACCTGGAAAGAACTTTAGGCTTAAAGAGTTCTTCTTTTGATATAAAGTTTACATCTTCATAGTCAACAGTATCAGTAGAAGATACTGCGAGTGAATCTTCAGCAGCGAAATTATTACCTAATGCTTTACCTCTTTTTATAGAAACATCAACTGATTTAATTTTGTAACCTATTCGCGCTTCCTTGGGTGTCGAGGTCTTTAATCGGAGGTATAAATCTACATTTCTATTACCAATAGATGAGTCTGCTTTAAATACCAGATAATCAGAATTATAATAGAAATAGCCTCTGTTTTTTAGATAACTTTCAATTCGCTGTCTTTCTGCTTTAAGATTATCCAGATTGTAAGTCCGGCCACTGTCTAGCAAGGTATTTTGTTTACTTTCTCTTATGTTTTGCTCAAGTTCGCCTTCATCTTCTGGAAAATATATTTCTCTGATTCTATAAGGTTTATTCAGATTGATCTGATAAGTTATTTGTGCTTTTTTATTTTTGATATCCGTCTCATGGTCTACCACTACATCAAAATAACCCAGATTTTGTAAACGGTTTTGGATAAGCAGTTTTGTATTGCTAATAGCTACATCGCTTAATTTTACTGGCGGACTACCAATCTTGTTTTTTAACCAGAATTTAAAGCCTTTGTCTTTTTTGGGCGTACCAGCCATGTGGTAAATTGATGGCCCAGGTCTAAAGATACCCAAAATGGTTTCGTTCGGAATGGGCTCAACTACTTCAAGGGCTTTTTCTGTGATGTAAGATGTGCGCACACTGGTATCACTCTTTACTTTTATTTGATAACCCGTTAGCAATTGCTCTCCTTCTTCTAGCGATTTTAATCCCGAACAACTCCAACAAATCAATAAAATAGCCGCACAAACTGCACTATTCAGTATGAAAAACCTTCTTCCAAATCTCCCACTAAATAAAATCAATATGTCTTCAATTTTTTTATTCATTCTTCTCTTTCTTGAAAAGGTTTTTCAGTTTGTCGTAATCTCTTGTAAAAATGATAGATAAACCAGTTGAGGTAATTTGCCCGTCAAGAATACCTTCATACTCATTCATTTGATAAAACCTCAATCTATATCTACCATCTTTGGTAATTTTATATTCGATTGCCACATTACCCACTAAGTTATTTACTCCATCAGATTGTTGTTGCTGCTCACCTTCTAACTGATAACTTCCTCCAACTTCAACTGTTACCCTCTCGTCTAGCAAACTCTTAGATAAACCTACTTGCAAATCTGTTCCGGCAGAATTTCCACTTCCGTAAGATTCTAGATTCAAGTTAAGCTGTACACCTTTAATATATTTATCTGTTAAATTGTTTAGCTGATTGGTAAGCAATTTACTCACACTACTTCGGGCTGTAGAGCTTACCAGATTATCGCCAATCTCATTGCCATTAGAACTAGTAGAGATAAAGCTATTTAAAACCAATAGCGCAAAAACCTGCTTGTTCAACTCAGATTCGGTTTGGTTAAGCTGCTGAACGGCATCATAAACAGTTCCATTGCTTCTAGCATTTTCGGGTATATCCATCTCAAAACTGATCAACGGTCTTTCAAGATCTCCATCGATATTCATCTTTACCTGAAATAACTGAGGTTTTTGATACTGACTTCCATCCTCACCAATACTCGACATTAAACTTTCGGGAGAGGTTCTAGTCTCATACAATGCTTGAATGTCTATATCTGCATTAAATGGGTCTCCTTTCCAAAGTACATAACTACCATCTGCAAGGCTGAATTTTTTGCTCACTAAGCCATAGAAAGAAAGTGAATAAGAACCTCCATTAATATCGTAGCGGCCGGTTAAAGTCATATTCCCACTTCGCTGGATGTTTAATACTAAATCACCAGAACCAGTAATTTCTAACTTATCACCTGCTTTTTCATCAATCAATACATTGAGTTTTGTATCTGGATTTATGCGGATATTCATGTTGATATCTATACCAGTTAGCTGAGCTTGCTGAGAAACCGAATCTGCATCCAAATCAATCAATTCTAGTGTATCAGTACGGTTAACTTGTACAAATTCCACAATGCCTTTTTGCTCTTCAATCACCAACTCATCTTCTGGAACAATATAAGTTACATCTGTTCCTTTGAGCAATTCGAGGTTCATATCTACTGTAGGTGATAAAATACTCCCTTCAACATCTATATCTGTATTGAGTAGCACTTTACCGAAGTACATATCATTTTCTCCTTGCTTGGTATTAAGTGCCTGAAACTGATTTGCCTTAATTTTTAAATCAAGCACATAATCCATAAAATCGAGGTCTTTTATACTCCCATCTATCGATGCTTCATTGTTATTTTCATCAACTAAGGTGAAACTATTGAGGTAGATACCATCTTTTTGAAATTGTATCCCCTCATCATCAATTTTAAATTTGGTATTGAGATAGGTGAGTAAAAACTCGAAATCATTAAAATCGAGGTTACCTGTAATTTCTGGTTTTGCTGCGGTTCCATTAATGTCTAGTGAACCATCTAAATATCCGGTAACATTTTTTAGTTCTCCTCCACTGGCATCGCCAGCAATACTTAAATCCAAATAATCTATATCAGCATTTAATGCAATTTTAGAAGAATCTGGCCCGGCCACATAATACCTGCCATCTAAAGCCATTTCGTTTTTGTCTCCCTCTAAATTTACTGCTACATCATAAAAATCAGGATTTTTATTATTTACATCGAGCTTAAGATTGCCAAATGGCACCTCAAACATTTCTAGTTTTTCTATATCCAGACCTACATCAAACTTTAATTCGGTGAGTATATCTGCTAGCAACACTTCGCCCTCAATTTCTCCTTTGGCATAGGTTTGCTTCGCATCTATCAGATTAATGAGGTTTTCTAATTGAAAGTTTTGAAAGGCGATTTTTAGGTTATCATAGCGGTTGCTGGTGCTATCTTGTGTAACCGAAAGCATTTGCTGCCCATTGCTAAGCCTAAAATTATGCGTTCTTAAAAAGCTATTCTTTTCAATTGATACATAATTATCTCTATCTATATTCCATTTTTTACCCAACAATAACAATCTATCTGAATCTAGGTGAACATAGAAACTACTATCTTTTCGGCTAATCTCCGATTTAATTAAGAAAAAAGGATTTCTAAGACTATCTCTAAATGCTAACTCTACAGCGGCGGTATCATTAGCAAAATTTAAATCTATAACCGGAGAAGAAAGATATACCAGACTGCTTTCAATTTTATCTGCTCTTATACCAGCACTTAGCTTGTTTTTATTTCCATTAACTCTAAAATTAAGGGTATCTACTACAATTCCTGCATAATTTACACTATCTGTTTTTAAGAAAATATCTAGATTTTTTTTCCTATCATTATAATTCCCTTTGAGCGAAATAGCCCCCATATAATTCATGCTTGGGATCAGCAAATCATACCACAAAGGAGAATCTTTGGTTTGTAAATCAATATGAAAATAATGATTATCTATGCTATCCATCTCCACATCATCCATATACACATACTGCGATAGATACGATTCCATCTCTGGGTAAATCTCCGATATGTTCAAATTGCTTTCGATTAAAGCATCGAGCAATTCTGTTTTGGTTACAAACTTTAGAGAATCTGTAGTTTGAAAAAGCTTTGCTTTTAATTCGCCTACTTTGTTTTCTAAACCTGCCCTTCTGAATCTCAAGTTGCTAATTAACAATTCGGCATTTAAGTCATTTACATCGGTAAGGCTGGCATTTGCTTTTAAAATGCCACTTACATCTGTTACTGAGTCTGACATGTTTAACTTAACAAGATCGAGCTTATCTAAATTAAGTTGGATGTGATGCTTTTGTAAATCTGCTAATACAGAGCTGCCATCCAGTTTAAATTTAAGGTTTTTGTCATCGAGATTGGCATTGTAAGACAGACTATCGTTGATCATATCTGCCTTTAAATCGATATTGGCGTAGTTATACCCATTAAAATAAAATGTATCCATTACAGCGGTAGATTGCATATCTGTAATGGCATTATCATTAATATTTACCTTAAAATCGAGACTTGCAGTAAGCTTATCTAATGATGGATTCTGTAAAAATGAGCCAATTTGAAACTGCTTTACATCAATCTCTCCCTGAGCAAAATGGTGGGTAGAATCATCACTCCTATAATTGAGGGTAGTTTGCATACCACCCATATTTGTATTTAAGTTGACTTCAGCTTTTGCTTTAGATAAACTACCAGAAGCATTTGCAGTAGCAAAAATTTGAGTTGGCAGATTTATGCCAGTTGGCTTAGAAACATCTGGTAGAAAGCTTAGCAAATCTTGTCTGGTACTAATGAGTGTATCAAGGTTAATGGCAAATTCCATTGAATCTGTAGACAGCGGATATTTTACTTCGCCATTTACTTGAATTAAAGTGCTATCTCCCGATCTTAAATTTAGGTTATCTAATTGAAGTGTTTGAGCCAGTTTGCCTTTTAAATCCCCAGATAAACTAATAGAATTTACTCCTTTTTTAGAAATGGCTGTATCTAATTGAGGTACAAAAAAGAGTGCATCTTCTAAACCTGGTTTAAATTCTTTAAGCTGTAGATCAATTTGAGTTTGTTCGTAATGAGATGCAAGTTGATTTAAGGTCTCATAGTTTAAATCTAAATCTAGTGTGAGCTTACTATTTGGTGTTTCTATTAGAAAGTCTGTTAAGCTTGCCTTCGACATTTCTCCAACCAAAATTTCTGAAGCCGCATTATTTATAGCCAAACCGCTTTGCTCTTCGATATGTAAATTGGTTAAAGTGCATTGGGCTTTTTCACCATTAAGCTCAAAATCGTTTATCTCTAAGGCAATATTTTTAAAATCGAGTCTGGCAGGATTAAAAGCAGGTAATGTATCAGTGGTTTGCGAGGTGTCAGCGATGGCTACATCATTATAAATTACTCTATCATTTTCCAGTTGCAAGCTATTTACAGCGATCTGCCAACCAATGTCTAATGTAACCACACTACTACTTGTATCTGGAACTGCAGTAGTATCAGTAAATAATTCTGCTTTTATAAAGCTATTAATTAGCGAAACTTCATCGAGTTCAATCTTGCTATTTTCCAAATCAAAAGTTTCGAAACCAGCGAACAATCTCCCCAAATCAACATGAAAGTTAGATTTGGTGCTGTCGTCATCATATCTCAATCTAATATTTTCGAGGTCGAATTCACCTAAATTATACTCCCAAGGAGCAGCAGTTGTATCGGCAGGTGCTTGAGTTGTAGTATCGCTACTGGTAAAGTTTTCTAATATAAATTCATAGTTGAATTTCTGATCTGCCTTTTGTCGGTAAACATTCACTAGCAAATCATCAATTTCTACTTCCTCAATGTTTATTGAATTGTTTAATAGATCGTAAAATGCAATATCAACTCCTAACTCACCACAATACAGCAAGCTGTCTTGCTGCTGATCTTCCACATACAATCCTAGTAAAGCAAGCTGTGTAGGAAAGTTAATAGTAATTCCCTCTAGTTGGATGTCTACATTAAGGTCTTTTTTCAATTTGTTTACAGCAATATTGGCTATAGATTGCTGAACAGCTGGCACTTTAAGTATGATAAATACAATACTTAAAAGGATTAAAATAGTTACAGTTAAAAAAAGAAGGGCTTTTGTAGCCCATCGATATATTTTATTATTAGTCCGCACAAATTCTTAACAAAAAACGCTTTACTTGTTCCTTAAAATCGGTAAAAAACTATTACCAGAGATGTTAGTTGATCTTTAATTTTCACCATTTTTGAAATGGTATTAATGTCAGAGTTATTAATTGCTTTGCAAAAATGGTATTGATTTTTGAAATAACTATAATCCATCTAAAAATGAATTTAATACCATTTACAAACTTTTCAATTAAAACATATTTAACCAATTAGAAATCATTTTGTTTTTACATATCAGAAGATTACATTCGGATTAATTCTATAATCTCTGATGTAAATATGACAAGCGAAACATTGAAATATTACTATTCTGCACAAAAAATGAACGGTAAACAGTTCACTATCAAGACAATGCAGGATATAGAAGAATCGCTTCAAGGTGAGGTTGATACACCTCATAGACATGATTATTACACAATTATCTGGGCAAAAGAGGCATCAGGAAAACATTTTATAGATTTTAAAGAATATGCTATTGAAAACAACTCTGTATTTTTTATTAGCCCAGGTCAGGTGCATCAGGTAATTGCAAATGTAAATCCTACTGGTTGTGTAATTACTTTCACTCCCGAGTTTTTAACCATTCACCAAATAAGCGAAGATTTTATAAATGATTTAAAGATTTTTAGAAATTGTGATGAAAATCCGCCATTAATTCTCGATGAGAGTAAAAGAGATAAGATTAGTGTTTACACTAATTTAATGATTGATGTAGTTGAGCAAAGAAACAGTATGTACGAAGAACAATTAGGTGCTTTATTGAAATTATTCCTTATAGAATGCAACAACGTTTGTGTACTCGATAAAACAAATAACAGACAATTATCTTCGGGCGAATATATTTACAGGAATTTTAGAAAACTGGTAGATAAACACTTTTTTGAATTGCATAAAGTCTCAGATTATGCAGATCAGTTAAACATTACAGCCGGACACCTGAACAGTGTTGTAAAACAATATTTAGGCAAATCGGCAAAAGAATACATACAGGAAAGGTTGATTTTGGAAGCCAAAAGATTACTCGCTTATTCTGATATGAATGCCAAAGAAATCGGTTACGCCTTGGGCTTTGACGATCCCTCCAACTTCTCTAAGTTCTTTAGAAAAATGTCATCATTATCTACGGCTCAATTTAGACAAGAAGCTGTTTTAAGTTAATGCATTTAACTATTTGTTAGACAGTATATTAAACACTTTAAATTCAAGTAAAAATAGAATTCAGTAAAGCATTTAATTTTGTGATTTCTTGATCAGCTTTTTTACTTATGAGTGTATTATTAGTCTGTTTAGCATCTATCTCTATTTTGATTAACAACTCTAAACCAACTAAACTAAATACTGACACAAATCCCATATCAGATTTATTTTCCTTTAAAATGAGATGATATAAGTTTTTGTATTCGTCTTGATATTTGCTTTCAGTAATTGATTTTTTGAAATCATGAATAATCGCAATGTAGGAAGGAATAAGAAGTTGAGCTGAATTGATTTGTTGATGTCTCAAATCCACTTCTTTACAATTGAATCTGTCTAAAAGCAACTCAACATATTTATTAATTTTGTCTTCCGAAAAGTCGTTTGCTAGAAAATTATTCTCAGCATTAAATTCTTTTAACTGCTTAATTTCCTTTTCAAACTTTATATCAATCTCACTTGGTTTTGCTTCTTTATTTTTTGAGCTTTTTAAGACAATCGCACCAATTATTATCACAAAAAAAACTGAGGCTATAAAATATATAATCACTATAATCTACTAATAAGTTGAACAAATATTAGTATTTAAACCAGTAATTATAGCTTTCATTTTATAAAAATTGACAGTTTAGTTTTACTTACTTTAAGAAGGCTTGCTAAGCTAATCTAAAAACACTTTTCGTATTCTAATTCCTGTTGCGCTACATGAATTGAGGCACTGTCCTTTATTATTTGCTGAGATAATTCTGATTTATTTAATGTATGGGCATCAAAAGCTAACTTATCAAACAACTCTTGGCTAATTGAACCAATATATTGAAGCACCTCGTCATTATTTCTATTATCATCAACTATTTGTTGATACACTGCCTTGTAGTTTTGAATTCCCTCATGGCTGTAGTTCAGGTTTCTATAATCATTAATCATACTTTGATATGAAGGCATCAATCGAGTTGACAGTTCAAAAACATAAGGCTTTATATTGTTGTAATCAGTGTTAGAATGAACACTATTAAGCTTTAGAAGTAAAAACTCTAACAAGGTATTCTCTTTTGCCATGCTTCTAAAAAAGTTATTTTGATTATAAAACTTGGCAATTAAAACCTGCATATCTATTTCTGCATGGTTAGCTTGACTTCTACTAGATTTCAGAAAATTTACTGTTAAAAAAGCGACTATTAAAATTATTGCTGCTATTAATATAAATTGGATTAGCATAAAAGTATTATTTATCAGAGCTCAAAAAATTAAGCCTGTTTAAGGTTAAACTTGTATTTAGTAAGACACAGAGAAAATGGGTAAGTATTACTGCCTAACGCTAATTTTTTTTAGTAAAAGCTCCTATAGTATCAACTAGTGGGGTTTACAATAGTCTTGTTTAAGTTAAAGCTTTTCTAACAAAAATTGTTACAGCTAAGCATTTATTTTTTCATGAAAATCATGAAGTTTATACTTTATCCTTTTTTTGTTATATAAATTTTTACGCTCAACCGGCTCATTTATGCTATCTTCTGCATATTTATTTTTTGTATAACCAGTACTTCTCACTTTAGATAATATGCTTTCTAAAACTGGTAGCATATTATTTAGGCTCTTGGTTTTGATGAGGAAATTCCAAACGGGTTCAAATTTTTTCCATCCTCCTGTATAAAATAAGTGCTTGAGTTTATGCTTAGCAGATTCGTGCTTTAAACTCGCTTCAAAAATATTCGACCAACTGTAAAACTCTTTATATGCCCAATCGTAGCCTTCTTTTAATTCTTGAGCAGTCAGTTTAGTGGTTTTGTAAACCACACTTCTGGTATCGTACATATCCCAATTGCGGGTAACAATTCTGTTTTGTGCTTCCATATCTTTAAAAAGCTTTGTGCCCGGATATGGTGTAAGAATATGGTAAGTAGATGTAGTAATGGCATTTTGTACTCCCCAGTCAACCGTTCTTTTGAATACATCTTGACCATCATCATCCAAGCCAAAAACAAAACTACCATTAATCATAATTCCTAAACTATGCAGGCGATTTACTGCAGCTTCGTAATCTTTCTTGAGGTTTTGCTTTTTGTTGCTTTGTTTGAGGTTTTCTGGCGAAAATGTTTCGAAACCCACAAAAACACTCCTTAAACCAGCTTCTGCGGCTTTTTCAATCAAATCTCCTCTCAAAATAGAATCTACTGTGGCTGCTCCTTGAAATACTCTGTTCATTCCCTTCATCCCTTCGAAGAGCGCACTTGCAAAGCGATAGTTTCCTAAAAGGTGATCGTCTAGAAAATATAAGTGCTTGCCCGGTAAGCGATCAATCTCAGCCAAAGCATCATCTACTTGTTGCGTATAAAATGATTTGCCACCTTCAAAAAAAGCATCTTTATAGCAAAAATCGCAATGGTGTGGGCAGCCTCTGGTTACCACGATTGAATTAGGAACCAAATATCTGTTTCGCTTAATTAAATCTCTCCTAATTGGTGGAATACCAGCTAAAGTTCTCTTGGCTGAAAAGTATCTTTTCTTAGCTTGGTTGTTTTTAAAGTCTTTCAAAAACGCTGGAAATGTCTCTTCTCCCGGACCTAAAAAAATTGTGTCGGCATGTGGTGCCGCTTCTTCTGGAAGTGATGTTACGTGCAAACCTCCTAAAAGTACATAAGCCCCTTTTTCTCTATAATGGTCGGCGATTTTGTAAGCACGATAAGCATTGGTTATATACACCTGAATTACTACCAAATCGGGATTGTCGTCCAAATTTAAAGTTTCTACATGTTGGTCTTGCAAATCTACTTCATCATCTGGATCAAGATAAGCTGCCAAAGTTGCCAAACCCAATGGCGGAAAAAGTGAATATTTAATCGGTCGCCAAAATGGACTTTCTGCTTCTGCTAAAGCTGGTAATATCATTTTAACTTTCATAGTTGTCAGTTTTCGAGTTAAAAATGCTGGTTGAAAGATTGGAGAATAGTTAAAAGGTTTGTTTGTGTTTAGTTTAGCAATGGATAAGTAATGAAAGGATTCGAATAGAGTTACAATGGATTCAATTTATTCGCTTCGTTTATTTTCATTTTTTTAAAGAGAAAAGAAAAAGCAAACACATGCCAGGGGCTTGCGTCTGCCCATTGGTTCATCATTATATGATGCTTAACATGTAAGCTGCTCTTGTTTCTCATTGGAAAGACTGATGCCATACCAGTCTATATTTCTTGTAAAGTACATGGTAGCTCCCATAATGGCGCTTAAGCCGATACTTCCCATCAATAGTGCATAATCAGATAGTTGCAGTGTTACAAATAAGAAGCTGTATATGCCTGTGAGTACGGCTACCAGTATTAATGAATATTTTTTGACTTTAAATACGCTCACAGAGTAAAGTGAAATCATCATGACTGTGGCGAATGTTGCGATGAAATATGCCAAGTTAAAATCCATATGTTCTGAGAGGGAAATCAATAACACATAGAATAAGCAAAGCGACAAACCGACAATGGTGTATTGTATCGGATGAATGCGTCTTTTCTGGAATGTTTCTGTAAGAAAGAAAACTAGAAAAGTAAGCACAATCGTCATAATCGCATACTTTACCGAGCGCATCGACTTCTGATAATCATCTAGCGGCAACATTAAATCTACGCCAAAGGCAGATGCATTTAAAGTGTCGGTGTATCTAAAGCCTTCCCAGCTTTGTGGAAAGTTTCTATTGAGTTGTAAAACCTGCCAATTAGCATTAAATCCTTGGTCTGAAACTTCTCTGGTATCTGGTAAGAAATTGCCATTAAATTTCGGCGCAGACCATCCAGATTGCAGGCTGATGTTGGTTTTGTTTCCTACTGGTAAGAAGGATAGGTTTTCGCTGCCTTGCAGGTTTAGGTTAAAGTTAAAAGGTATTTCTTGTTCTTGTAATTCTTCCAGATTAGACACATTTACTGTAAAACCTGAATTTATAAATGATGGTAGCTGCGTACCCGGAGTAACAGTCATTTTTTCTTTATTCCATCTTAAATCAATTTCTTCTTCTATCCCTCTTAAATCTGAAACACCGATGGTTAAAAATGCCTGATCCCAAAATATATTCTTTACTGTGTTATTCGCCAGTTTTTTGTTGAGCAAGAAACTACCATCAACATTTAAATCTGAATCGTATACTACTATCTCAAAAATGCCCAGTTCTAAAAGTTTCGGTTCTATTTTACCATTTACATTTAAGTCTTCTGGTAAAATATGCCACTCAGAGCGTACCAAACTCACTACTCCGTTCTCTACAGTTTCATACTCATAAGGGATTGATAATACTGGGCCTTTTATTAGTTGCTGCCCTGCCCACTTCATATGTACTTCTTCCAAAGCCTGCTGATTCATCTTTTCTCTTTCTTCGATCAAAGACTTAATCATGGTTGCAGGAATTAACAGCAACAATATTAGCACAGTAATAATGACGAGCTTTAAGCTCACAGAATTTTTTAATGAACCAAATTGCGGAGTATTTCTTTCTGTGTTTTCGGTGTTTTGATTTTCCATAGTAGTATTATTTATAGAGTACTTTGAAATACAAAGTGAATGGGTAAAAAAATTTTACTTTTTTAATTTTCTTATTTTAACAATTGCTCAATAGCTTTTACATGTTTAACAAATGCTTCTCTACCCGCCTGAGTAGCAGAATACTTGGTATTAGGTTTCCTATCTACAAATTCTTTTTGATAAGAAATGTATTCCGATTTTTCCAACGATTTCAGATGGCTGGCTAGGTTTCCATCAGACACACCCGGTAATAAACTCTTTAAAGTATTAAAATCTACATAATCGTTTACCATAAGTGCCGACATGATCCCCAACCTTACCCTATTTTCAAAAGCTTTATTTAGATCTTTTAGTAAATCCTTCACGATCCGTATTTTACTTGCATAATAATTCCATAAACTATGTGCAGTACACCAAACCCCACAGCCCAAAAATACAAACCATATCCAATAAAATTCATAGAAACCAGTCCTAATGCGATTTCAATCAATCCCAAACTCCTAATTTCATTTAATGTGAAGTGCGAACCATTTACCAAACCTAGCCCATAAAATATCAAAGTAAGTGGCGCTACCAAGCCTACATAACCTTTAAATAACAAGATTAAAGAAAGAATACCTCCTGTAACTAATGGTATAAATAGGTTAATAATTAATCTTTTGGTTTGCACATCCCATAGTTTCTGGTTGTTCTTTTTAGCTTTTCTTGTCGTAAAAAATATTCCAGAACCAACTGCTGCTATCAGAACAGATACAGCAATGATTAATAATAGAACTAATTTATTCTGATCAAGAATGATTGGTCTGTATCCCAGATTTACTACACTTGTATAGATAGTTTGATGAGCCATTATAGCACCTATCAAAGCAAAGACGCCTGCCGAAACTCCCGACATACCACTCAAAGAAATAAATCTTGATGAGCGGTTCATCATGTCTTTAATGTGTTTGATATCTGCTAAGTATTCTTCCTGTGATTTCATAAATAAAGTACTTTGTAATTCAAAGTAATTTGATTATTCAGAAAAAAGCAATAGTTAAGTGTAAATAATTTTAAATTTTTATGAGAAAGTGTGTTTTTAGAGAAAAAAGAAAGATGAAATAACTGCCTTTGAGCTGATTTAAACTATTATTTAAAAATTATGCCTGTTATTACATACTCTTCATACTTCACAGAATGTTCATTTCTGTTTGCATCAAACCAAGGATGATAATAATTAAAGCTTGCCCCAACCAAATCATCCTCTACATAAAAAAATTCATTATGCAATATTAAAATATCCCCAAAATCATAAAGAACCAATATATCTTTAGTCTTTTCATAATCATCTGATTGACCATTTTTCAAGCTTAGTTGAGGAGTTTCAGCTAGCTTCAATTTATATTCTTCTTCAAATATGCTTTTCTTTAACTTTTTATTTTTATAGTAAGATTTCACATTTACACTATCATAGCTGTTGTCTAACTTTAAATATGAGGTAATTTCTTTTAACTGAGAGTTAGTTGTTTCTCCATAAAAAATCGCATCCCAAAACTTAAGTTTTTTATAATACTCTTGGGTATTATTATTTTTAGGTGATTCTAATCTAATGCCTTTAAATTCAGAAATACTTTTATTTTCAATCAGACAAAACCCATATTTAACCGTTACCTCCCCATGAGTACCCAAATAATTCTCGATCAGTCTGGTTTTGGCCAATATTACTTTTTCATCATTAATTGAAATCGGGATAATCTCCGAATAAATTTGAGATGGTCCGGTAAGGTGAAAAGTAGGATATATATTAGCAAAAATAAATATGAGGAGTAAGTTTAGTTTTATCCAGTTAAAGAACATATTGCCTTCAGTTAATCTTAATTCAATAATTTACTTTTTTGCTCAAATTAAGCTAAATAAATGAAAATCACTTTCTAAATAGCCTTTTAATGAAAAGTCCCTTCCCTTAAAATTTTTTGTATTTGCCGGCGTAAAAATTACTAGGTGTTTGTAGCTATTCACACTGATCAGAGATTTTTTAATTGATATTTTTTTTGCTTTTACCCTGGTGACTCAATTCTTGAAATACTTTCTGTTTTTAATACTGCTTTGTCAAGTATTTGTAGGCTTTAGCCAACAAAATGATTTGCCAAATACCAGTGAATGCAAATTTGTAGTAACTGATAGTGAAAGTGGTGAACCGCTATTTAAAGCGCATATTTTAATAAAAGACAAAGACAACAATCTGCTTACAGATTTTACTGGAATTGCTTCGATTAAGCTAAGTAAAGGAGTTTATGAAATTCTGGTTTCATACGTTGGGTATGAAAAATACAGTGCTACCATTGATACACATCAACAATCTGAGTTCGCGCTAGCTTTAAAGCCATCCGTTTTTACTACCGAGGAGGTAACCATTCTTGCCGAAGCAGAAAATGCACACATACAGGGAATTGAGGCCGGTTCTAAGCAATTGAGCATAAAAGACATACAAGATTTACCTTTTCTTCTTGGTGAGGTTGATCCACTCAAAAGCATTCAATATCTGCCGGGAGTGCAATCTTCTGGTGAGGGAAATTCGGGAATCTATGTGAGAGGTGGCACTTTAGATCAGAACTTGATATTGATGGATGATGTGCCGGTTTATAATCCGAGTCACCTATTTGGTTTCTTCTCCATTTTTAATGGTAACACGGTAGAAAAATTCAATATCCTCAAAGGTGGGATTCCGGCGCAATTTGGTGGTAGGCTTTCTTCAATTTTAGAAGTAAACTCTAAACATGCTGATAAAAACAAAAGCCATGTTAAAGGTAATTTTGGCGTTTTATCTGCCGCAGCGACTTTAGAAGTACCTGTAATCAATAAAAAATCTTCCCTCCTAGTTTCAGCACGAAGAACTTATGTCGATTTGATTCTCAAAGGGCTTTCAAACAGTATCGAAGAATTAAAGAAACAGCCCAATTACTATTTTTATGATTTAAATGTGAATTACGATCATTTAATCACTAAGAAAGACAGACTCACTTTTAATCTGTATAAAGGTACAGACGATTTTTTATATCAAGGAGTAAACGATTTTGAAAACTCGATTCGCTGGCAAAACCAATTAGGCTCTATAAAATGGCAACATGTTTTCAATCCAGATTTAATCTCAGATTTTACAGTGTATGCCACCGATTATCAACTTGATTTAGGTGCTGTAATCACCAACTACGAGCTTAAATTATCTTCTGGTATTAGAGATTATGGAGCCAAGTTTACACTATCATCAACCAATATAAAAAAGCACAATATCACCATTGGAGCTGATTATATCTGGCATCGATTTACGCCGAATAACATCGTATTAGGTACCAAAGACGATGCAATAGACTTAGGGCAACCTGAGAAACTGTATGCTTTAGAAGCAGCTACTTTTGTAAATGATGAATTCGAATTGAATGAAAAAATATTGGTAAATGTAGGTTTGAGGCTTAGTGGTTTTATGCATCGAGGGCCATTTACCAGATACCTTGCTAATGAAACTGGGCAAACTGTAGATACACTTTTTTATAAGTCTGGTGCAAACATTCAAACTTATTCTGGTTTAGAACCAAGAGCTTCTTTCAGATATAAACTGAATGATGCATCTTCTATTAAAGGTTCTTTCGATCGCACCTTTCAATACATTCATCTGGCACCAGTTTCTTCTGTTTCTTTACCGACAGATATTTGGGTACCTAGCTCAGAAAAGATACGACCACAAATTGGAACCCAGTACTCCATTGGCTACTTCAAAAACTTTGAGCAAAACGCTTGGGAAGCTTCCGCAGTTTTATATTACAAGTTCATGCAAAATCAAGTAGAATACCGAAATGGTGTTTTATTTGGCTACAGCAGCGGCAACAACTTCGACGATAATTTCACTTTCGGAAAAGGGAAATCTATTGGATTAGAAATGTATGTGGAGAAAAAAACTGGTCGATTTACCGGCTGGTTGTCTTATACACTATCCAAGACTACCCGAAAGTTTAGCGAATTGAATCAAGGCAAGATTTTCCCTGCAAAATACGACCGATTGCACGATTTGTCTTTTGTAGGCAATTACAAATTAAATGAGCGATGGAAGTTTTCTTCTGTTTTTGTATATGCCACTGGCAACCGATTAACCCTTCCCACTGGCAGGTATTTAATCGATGGCAATGTGATAAACGATTATGGCAGCAAAAATAACTTTTTAATGCCAGCCTATCACCGTTTAGATTTCTCAGCCACTTTAAAAGGTAAATCAAGCAATGCTTATCAGTCTTTCTGGGTGTTTTCTGTTTACAATGTCTATAATCGGAGAAATCCGTACTACATCTATTTCGATGTGGATGGAGATGTGAATGAGTACAACCTAACCATTTCGGCAAAAAAAGTTTCTTTGTTTCCAGTGCTTCCATCAGTTGCCTATCGATTTGAATTCTAAAATCAGCTATGAAAAAATACATTCCTTTATATATAATCTCAATGTTCTTTCTTCTACTCACAGCTTGTGAAGATGAAGCCGGGGATTTAAAACTGCCTACTTATGAGCCTAAATTGGTAATAGATGGCCAAATAGAACAGGGAAAATATGCACAAGTTACCTTAACAAAAAGCGCTTCTTACTTTGCAGATATTGACTCAGCCGCTTTAAGAGAAGCTTTAGTTTCTACTGCAAAGGTTTCTATTTCTGATGGTGAAAAATCTGAAGTACTCACACTTACTAAAAACAGTGATAAATTTCCTCCTTACTATTATAAAGGCACAGAACTAGTCGGAGAAGTTGGCAAAACTTATACCCTAACTGTTGAGACACAAGGGCAAGTTTATCAGGCTGAAACAAGTATACCAGAGCCACCAAAGTTTGATAATCTCTCATTCGAGTTTGATAGTTCTGAAGATACATTGGCTTTACTTGGAGCTGAATTTACAGATAATGCTGAAGAAGAAAATTACTACCGCATTTTTACCTATAGAGAAAATAAAGATGTAAAATATGTGCCCATGTATTTGTCTACGCTTGGCGATAAATACTTTAATGGAGAGACTTTTTCGCTTAACATACTGAGAGGTTCGCAAAGTCTTACAGAAATTGCAGATGATATATATTTTACCAAAGGAGATACAATTAGAGTAAAGTTTTGCTCTTTAGATAAAGCTCATTTTGATTTTTGGCGCACGCTTGAAAGAGAAGCTTATTCTGTAGGTAATCCTTTTACATCGTCTGGCAACGAAATATTATCTAATACCGGAGAAGGAACTTTAGGAGTTTGGGGAGGGTATGGAGCAACTTATTATCAATTAATTGTAAAATAAAAACCCTGATATAAATATCAGGGCTTTCATCTAAATGCATTTTATAATTTTTTACTTAATCTATAGACTCAAGTAAATCTTCAATTGCTTGCTCTAGGTCTTCAAAACCTTCTTCAAAATAAGTATCAATACTTACTTTAGAATCATCACCAAACTGAAGAATCATATTTGGCTCAATCCATGTGTCAACTGCTTCGTATTCTATCCAATCTTGTGCATCTGCATCCCACTCGTAGTAAGTGTAAGTATCTTCCATAACAATACCTTCAAAAACTCCGACAGCAATAATTTCGTTTTTGCTCGCATATTTCACTTTAAAGCTTAAGTGATCATTCATTGCTGTTTCTAAAATTAAAGCAGCACCTTCATAATCATCATTATCTTGTTTTGCTTCAATTGCGTCTAATTCGTCAGCTAAACCTTCAACATCTGAAAGATCAGCTACAAATTTAATATCATATAATTGTAAGCTAACTTCACCAGCACTTACTACACCAGAAATATCTTCGTCGTCTGCAGAACTCTCAATATTGTCTATATCGAAGTTACCACTTACACCAAGATTTACAGCGATGATGTTAGAATCTCCTTTTTGTAATTTATAACCAGAAGTAATTTCAGATGTGCTATTTGTTAAGCTATAAGTTAATGAATATGGGCTTAGCGATAAAGTAGTAGAAACACTTGTTGGAACTCCATCTGTGTTATAGCTAATATCGAAACCATATTCCATAACAGTAGTACCATCGATTACTAAATCTGCATCTAACTCAGCAGGAAGGTCACCAGTGTAATCTTCATTTTCTTCTAAAGGATTACCAGAGATAGTTACACCAGCATAATTGTGGATGGTAAAAACTGCATTATTAGTAGTACCGCCTTCTTCAGAAGGGAATTCAAAAATCACTTTATCACCACCTTCTGTAAAATCCCACTCAGAAGTTGAGCTATTCCAAGTATAAGTACCTTTAATTGAATCGAAAGCTTCTTCAATGCTATCACCACCTTCGGCAATTCTACCTTTTGCTAGGTCTTTTAATGTTAATTTGCCTAAGCTAAATGCTTTAATATCGTGCAAAAAGTAAGTTGCACTTCTTCTTCCATTTACTACTGGTTCAGAATCATCGTCGAAAGGATCGTCTAGGTCAAAGAAATCTAATAATGTAACTACATAATTTACAGACTCAATGTCTTTCATGTTTTCGAGCTCAGTGGTAAAATCTATACCCGTTTGCTCTAATGTTGATTTGTGTGATTCAGCGGTTGCTTCTGGAAAGGTTTCTTCTAATTCTCCAATTTCTTCATCATCTTTATTACATGCGGTAAAGTAGAACAGAGAGAGCACTAAAAGCCAGTTGAGAATTGAGATTTTCTTCATGCTAGGTTAATTAAGTAAATAATTTTTTTAAGTAACATTTATTAGCTGTAGGCTAAATAAAAATCACCACCCTAACGGACTTTGAAGCAAAATCACATTTATTAAAATTTAAATTAAATTATTATTATGTAATAAATTTCACACGATTGACAATTTAAATCTGGACTGATAAATCAATTTTGTTAATAGTAAAACCTTAAAATTTGAATTTTATCGAAGTAATTTAAAAAAGGTAGTATCTGTAATAGAGAAAGAGTAGAAAACCTCTAATTTTTGAAAGTTGATCTCAAAAAAATGAAAAGTTCACTTTACTGACTAAAAAGTAATAAAAAAGTGTAAAGTAGTGTAAATCACAAAAAAGCCTAAATAGTGGCGGAAATAAATATTTAACCCTAATTTCAGGCATAATCGCATTTTTTCTAGCACTATGAAATACTATATCTCTATCATTTTATTCGTCGCATTAAACTCAATTGCATTAGCTCAAGATAAAAAATTCCATTTTGGAGCTTCTGTCCAACAGTCAATTGCCTATATTTCATCTGAAGATTTTGAAGGTGTAGAAAATTTGAAGGTGTAGAAAATAGAACATCCAAAACAGTGGGAGGTTCAACTTTTGAATATTTCCTGAAAGAAAAGTTGTCTTTAGGTGCAGAGCTTTTTTATAGTCCAAACGGTTTTAGTTTTGACAGAAATTACCAAACTAGCCAAAGTGTTAATTATCAGTTCAGATACAACTATTTATCAGTACCATTAAAGATTAGATATAACCTGATAAATATGTTTGAAAAAAGAGGACATATTTTTATAAAAACTGGAATTGCTCCATCTTACTTATTAAGAGCAAAAGTAAAAACAACTGTTTATAGCGAGAATAATGAGATTATTGACAAGAATGAAGTGATATTTAATGATAACATAACAAAGTTCGACTTTGCAGGATTAGGAGAAATTGGACTTAGTACAAAAACTAGTGAAAAGTTTGTCATTTATCTTTCAGTAATGCACAAAAGAAGTTTTAATAGTTTCTCTACAGATGAATTTTTTCCTGACAATCAATTAAAACACAATAGTTTTCATATAATTTGGGGTTTAAACTTTTTATAAATCTCACAATTGATAGGCTTTTAGCTAGATAGTTAAATACCTTTTGCTAAAAGCTTATCAACCTCTGCTTTTACTTTACCAGATGATGGAATTGGAGCATTTTCGTTTGCGATTAAACCCGACTGATCTACCAAAATAAATCGAGGTACGCCTCTTAATACATATTTATTCCAAACAGATTTTTCGTGATTGGCAACTTCTGCATCAATTACATGTAAACCATGTAGGTTTTTATTTTTTATCATCCTCTCCCACTTTTCTTTGTTCTTATCAACAGAAACATACAAAAAAGCTACATTTTCACTTCCTTCAAACTCACTTTCTAGCTGCTCCGAATACGGAAATTGTTCTATACATGGGCCGCACCAAGTTGCCCAAAAATCAATATAAACTACTTTGCCACATAAGTCACTGAGAGAAACTTTCTCGCCTTCTGGTGTAATGCCTACAAAATCTGGAGCTGGCTTGCCCGGAATAATCGCATTCCAATTTCTATATTCATTTTCTAAAGCAGCCGTGTAAATAGAGTTACTATAAGTTCTTTTGAAGTTATTCATCAAACTATCAGTACTTTCACTAATTCCGTTATCCATTATTCGAGATAAGGTATTTTTTGCTAAAAGAAACTCTTTTACCTCTTCCGAAATCTCCATATTCTCTATCAATTGATTTGTAACATAAGGGATTACTTCTTCAGACGGTATGGAATCGTTGATATAACCATTTTTTACTTGTGGTAGATTCTTGTATGCTGGTCTTAGCACGTGTAAGTCTAAATACATTTGCGCTGCAATCGTGTAATCAAGTGCAGTGAATTGATCTTTCAGCAAAGTATCTGAAAAAGGGAAAGCAAAATATACACTGTCAAGTTTTTTCTCGCTCTTTTCTATGTTTAAACTATTATTCATTTCAGGATTTGCCAGCTCACAATTTTCTTTTAGCCAAACTAAGTTGATTCTGTTCCTATTTTCCAGCGAGTTGCTCAACTCTTGTGGTAAGTTTACTGAATCAATAAAAGCTTGATGAAAATCTCCCAGTGCATTTTGTAAAGAATCCATCCTATCAACAAAATGAGAATAATCTAAATTAAAAATCATATTGCCATTAGAAACCACATACTGCTCTCTAATCGCTAGAAATTGCTTTAGATATTGCGATACAGCATTACTTAACTCAGCACCTTTTCCAGAAAAATAGATTTCAGATTGATTAACATGCACAGTTAAATTATCACCGGGTTTGAGATAAACAGGATGGTTTATATCATCAACAACCAAATAGGTAAGTAATGGAGCATGTAAACTTTCCTCAATTACGAGTTCTCCCAAAGAGTCTAGTTCTTGAATTATGATAATAGAATCTTGAAAATCTATCGCATTTACTTTTTTTAGTATTACTGACGGTAAGTCAGTTTGAGATGCCGAAACTCTTAATTTAAATTTATCTTTTAAGTCTTCTGTATTTCTTTGAGGTTGGCAATTTGCGAATAGTAATACCGAAAAAATAGAGATTAAAAAATTGACAGCTTGTTTCATGAAATCAGTCTAATGCTTATAATATTTAAAGTGACAAAAGGATTTACCACTATAATGTTAGACAAAGACCTTTAGACCGCTGAGTATATTTTTTTATGAAAAATCGTAATCTTAACCTTGTTTTAAAAGCTTATCTATTTCAGCTTTTACTTTGCCAGAAGAGGGAATTGGTGGATTTTCATTTACGATTAAACCTGCCTGATTTATCAAAATATACTGTGGTACACCAGTGAGTAAGTATTTTTGCCAAGTAGATTTTTCGTCTTTTTCTACATCAAGAATGTGTATACCAGAAAGGTTTTTAGCTTTCACCATTTTTTGCCATTTTTCTTTATCTCTATCCATCGATACATAAAGAAATACTACTTCATTATTTCCTTCATACTCTTCTTCTAAGATTTTTGCATGTGGGAACTGCTTAATACACGGGCCACACCAAGTTGCCCAAAAATCCATGTAAACCACTTTGCCTTTAAAATCGCTTAATGAAACTTGATCACCTTCGGGAGTAAGTCCCATAAAATCTGGTGCTGGTTTACCCGGTACAATTGAAAGTCGCCTCATATATTCTTTTTGAATATCGGCTAAATATTTTGAGTCTTTATAATTCCTTTTAAAATCATTAATCAGACTATCAGAACTTATTGAAATGCCATTTGATTGCAGGTTTGCATATACCTCTTTTGCTGTTAGAAACTCTTTTACATTATGCGGTAACTTCGTCTTTTTTAGCATTTGAGAGGTAACATATGGAAATACTTCAGCCTGTGGGATCGAATCATTCACATAACCATCTTTTACATCTAGCATATTAAATGCAGGCCAAGCTATATTTAAAGTTAAGTAAAGCGCTAATGATTGCGCATATAAATCTTTGGTCAACTCATCTTCTAGTAAAGTAGGTTCAAATGGTATTGTGAAATAACTTGTATCGAAATTATCACTCGTATTTTTTTCTCTCCCAAGATTTAAATTTTCGTTTTCATCATAGTTTGCTAGGTCGTTGCTTAGCTTTAATCCAATAAGATTAATTCTATCTCTTAATGCAAGTGATTTTTTGATGTTTTCGGGAAGATTTACAGTATCTGTATATGCTTTGTGGAATTGCTGAAGTGCCATTCTTATTGAATCAATTCTTGCATTAAAATCAGTAGGATTTAAGCGAAAAATGATGTTTCCATTTCCTTCAATCAGTTTTTGATGTATGGAATCACTTTGAAGAAAATAATTATTTACGGCTGAACCTTTACCTGAATAGTTATGCACAATCTCCTCTCCTTTATTAATAATTTTCAATTGAAGATCATCTCCCGGACTGAGGTAAACGGAATAACTTTTATCTTTTATTTCTACAAAAGCTCTAAGAGGTGATTCTAGCTTTTCTTCAATTAATAGCTCACCTAATGAGTCTAACTCGTAAGTATTAATTATAGAATCTTGATAATTAAATGCATTTACAGTTTTAAATATCACTGCTTTAGATTTGCTATCAGGAGCTGAGATTTTCAATTTGAAACTACCTTTCAAAATAGCTGTGCTATTTTCTGGTAAGCAACTGGCAAAAATAGATATAACAATGAAGAGAATGAGTAAGTTGAAATGAAATTTCATATACAAAAATTTAGGCCTATTTGTATAATCCAATACTCATAATTAGATACATGTATTCAACTTTTATAAAGAAAAAAATCTATTTTTGGCTAAATTTCGCATCTTTTATGAAACTCTTGGCGTAATACTAAATTATAGAATCCAACATATACCAACTGCAATTCTTCATCAATTTTTTCAAAAATATTAATGCCTCAAAAAGAAGTTACACTAGTAAATTCAACATATCAAAATACATCTATTTCTACAGATTTTAATCCACAACAAGAAGAAGATTTTGTTAATAAACTGATTAAAAGTTATCTATACCTCAATAGTCCGCTCAAGCGATATTTAGATATTTTCGGTGCCACAATTGGTCTTATATTTCTTTTCCCACTATTCTTATTGGCATGCCTACTTGTAACTATTATTGATAAAGTACCATTTCTTTTTAAACAAGAAAGATACGGTTACAATGGCCAAACATTTACCATGTACAAGTTGAGAACACTAAAAGTAATTGAAAAAAGAGACATGGTAGATCACACCAGAATTCAGAAAAAACCTCAATACTCAACCACAAAAACTGGTAAGTTTTGGCGAATCTCCAGCATAGATGAAATTATTCAATTCTGGTTAGTTCTTAAAGGCGATATGAGTTTAATCGGGCACAGACCAATACCTGTTTATTATCTACCACATTTACACAAAATAGAAAACTACAACCACGCAAAAGTAGATGAATACCTAAGATGTATAAGTTTATACAAACCGGGAATGAGCAGTTTGTCTTCGGTAAATGGTAGAGGAGATTTGAGCATGCAAGAGAAGTTTAGCTATGATTTTTACTATGCACAAAATGCCAGTTTTAGCTTAGACTTAAAACTTTTAATATTAACCATAGTCGCAGTAATTACTGGCAAAGGAGCTAAATAAAGCCTCTTTCATTTCGCTCTTTATTGAAAGTAATTTGCAGGCGTAGTCCCCAAATATTTTTTAAAAGTATGGATAAATGAACTGGTGTTTTCGTAGCCCAAATCGAATGCGATCTCTTTTACAGATTTGTTCTCGCTTAGTTGTCTAATGGCTTCAAATAGTTTTAATCGAATGCGCCAATCGCCAAAAGAGATACCCAAATGTTTTAAGAATAATCGAGATAGAGTTCTTGAACTCACACAAGCCAATGCTGCATAATATTCAATTGTGTAGTTAGCCGAAATATCTCTAAGTAAAGCATCTGTAACTGTTTTAACCCTCTTATCGCTACTCGTCGGCAAATAGGTTTTAGTGGGTGTAATCGTAGCAACTTCATCTAAAAATACTGCTAAAACTCTTTCTTGAGGTAAAGTGTGCACTTCTGTATTCGAAAAAGAGATGATTTTATTCATCAAACTTTTAAAAAAATCTGAATGATCAAATGCAAAAGTCGCAGTTGGTAGCGCATCAGTTTTTGATGGATCAATAAAAATGGAATCTACTTTCACATTACCTGGAAAGTATACCTGATGCGCGGTGTTTCCGGGTAGCCAAACACTCTGCATCGGATTCACTATCCAAATATTTTCAGGAGTAACTACTTCCATTACCCCTCGGCTGCAAGTAATTATTTGAGCACGTGGATGTGCGTGCATCTCAGCACACTTTGCATTGAGCAAGTTTTCTGAATAAGTAGTGATCGGTCTTTCTTTATTCAGCTCATAACCTAAGCCAACCGTAACATCTGTCTGATAATCTTTATCCATTGGCTAAATGTAGTTACTAAGACACCAGTTTTGAAAATGATCTTTGTAAAAAAGATAAAACAATGGATAGTAAAACACACAATGACAAAATTGTAGCGCAATTTTCTAAACAAGCAAAAGGCTATACGAATATAGTCTCTCATAGCGATGCACTGGATCAGCTCATTTACATGAGCCATGCATCTAAAGAAGATACGGTTCTCGATATAGCCTGTGGTTCTGGTATTGTGGCTTGTGCTTTTGCCAAACATGTCGCTTCTGTCACCGGAATTGATATTACCGAAGGAATGTTGAATGAAGCGAAAAATCTTCAAGATCAGCGCAATCTTAAAAATATCAATTGGCAAACTGGCGACGTAACTGCCCTACCTTATGCGGATAATAGTTTCTCTATCGTAATCTCAAGGTTTGGCTTTCATCATTTTCTTGAACCTGCAAAAGTACTTGCCGAAATGAAGAGAGTTTGCATAGCAGATGGAATTGTAATGATAGTTGATGTTACTTTACCTGATTCTAAAATTGATTTTTACAATCGAATGGAGAAACTTCGAGATAATTCTCATGTGGCTGCGCTTTCTCATAATCAATTCGACTTGCTTATAAATGAATCTGGATTAAGAGATAGAACTGACAGCAGTTATCAAATGAAAATTGAATTGGAAGAACAATTGAAAGCTTCATTTCCAGAAGATCAGCAAAAGCTAAAAACAATGATTTTGAATGATATAGGTATTGATAATTTAGGCATTAGTGTCTCCAAAGAAAATTGGAAAGTGTATTTACACTACCCAATCAAGATTTTTGTAGGCAAAAAATAACTAAATGGAGAGATGAAATTATTCCGTTTTCATCTCTCTAACTCTTTTGCTAAATGCATTCATCGGATTTTCTAAAGTCATCAATCTTATTTCTGCATCAGTAAAACCAGATTGTTTGAGTTTTGGTAAAAACTGATCGTATAACAAGGTAAAACCTTTAAAGTCTCCACCATTTTCTTCTCCCGGAGAATACCAACCAGCATCATGCGAAATGAGCACTTTATATAAAAGCTGTTCTTTTTTAAGGTTCTGCAACATCTCAATGTAATGGTCAAATTGATTTTCATTTAATCCATCGAGGCTGATCCAGCAGCCTTTGTTAGCAGCTTTAATATGTGTAGATAAATCCTTTTCACTCTGAGCATGCACCCAAATAAATGCTTCAGGCGAAACACCTTCGCTCTCTAAAATTGCCATTTGCTCAAAAGCAGGAACTGCCAAGCCTGTATGCGAAGCGATGGTGAGCCCAGTTTGTAAATGTGTTTTTGCTGCTGCCCGAATCAGTTTTTGATGCAAAGCTGAAAGACTTCCTGACTCAACACTGGTTTTGATAAATCCCGGTCTTACACCTGTATCTTCAATCCCATTTTTCCACTCAGCAATCCATCTGGCAGCTAACTGGTCAGCAGTTTCGGTATAAGCATGTTCGGGCAAATACTTATTATTAACTGCCCCATAATAGCCTGTATTGGTAATAATTTGCAAACCACTTTCATCCGAAAGCATTCTTAATAAAATTGGGTCTCTACCGAGATGTGCCGGTGTACAGTCTACAAAAGTTTTTACTCCTTGTGCCTTTACTTCTTCTAAAAAAGGTAAAACTAGTTCCATCACCTCTTGCTTGTTCCAGCGATGGTAACCAGTACTATCTGCACCAATAAAATCGACCAATATGTGTTCATGAATCAGTGAATTTCCCATATCTATGGAGGCAATTTCCCCAGTAACAGTCATGATGGAAAAGTCAGATTTTTGGGGTTGGCAGGCTGCTAAAACAAAAAATGCTACGGATAAGTAATAAAGTGTTTTCAAGGTAATTTCCGGAATTGATAGTGGATACTGTTAAATAAAACCAATTTAGCAATTCCGGAAGATTTTTGTTCTACAGAGTGTTAACAAACTGGACCCCAAAATCCATTTTTAGTTACAAACTCTTTAAAAGTGGTCTCTTTAGGTTTGCTACCTTTCTCTTTGATATAAAACTTCCCTTTTTCTTTATCCCAACCTAAGGTTAATGTCTGATGGCTAATTTGCTGGTAAATTTCATAAATCTTTTTCATGCTTTTCAGATGATTACCCAACTCTGTTTCCGATTTAAATTGGCTCATATCATCTCCAATTAAACCTGCTATTAATTTTTTATCAGTTGCATTTATTTTTTCAAACTGATTATTCAAGATATAATCAATTGTTTTATTATCGGAAACATCCTCTACTAATCGAGCTAGTCTGTACAGTGGAAAAACTCTTATAACATCGTCTTCCTCTGAGAAACTGAAAGCCATCACACTGTTACTTTTTTTGAGTAAGCCAAAGGGAATCAATTCGATACTCACTTTTGTATCTGTGCCATATTGTGGAATCTCAATGTCTAAAAAGAAAATAGCATATTCGCCAAAATTCGAAATAGGATTTGAAAAGAAACCGGCACTTAAAATATCATCAGGTAAAACAGTTTTTAAATCTCTATTAGCTGAAACTGCAAAAGACCAAGAACAATTATAGGTTTCTTTCTTTACAAAAGTGTATTTACCAGATTTATCTTTAAAAGCCCCAACCGTACTGGTACAATCACAACCACAAGTTGGCCAGCTACCCGATATTTTTAAATAACCATTTTTAGAATCATCAATCAACTCATCAAAATCTACTTTTCCATCGTCATCCATATCTTCAAAGTTTGAATAACATGGTTGCACTACATCCCATAGCTGTTGGCTTAAACTCTTAGTAGATTGGGCATTTAAATTGGTAATAAAGGCAAAAAATAGTAAAAAAATCAGTATCTGTTTCATTGAGTATTGTTTTAATCGGTAGCGAACTAAATACCAGATTATTATGAATCAAGATTAAAAAATACCTCACATTTTTTATAAGGAATAAAGCGAACACCTTTCAACTCCAAACTTTCCAAATGCGACTTTAATTCTTCATGTATCACAATTCGGCCATCAATACTTTGAAAAACATGATAGAATTCTTTAAAGATTAATTGCTTTGGCATAACATTTTTAAACCGAACTCTTTCTCGCAAAAACTCCACAAATGCTTTGTATTCAGATTCATTGTTAATTTGCCCTTGCTCAACATCAGCATAAACTTCTGTTTGTCTCATATCGGTTACATAGAACTGGGTTAAATCATAATCAAGAAGTTGGTAGATAGTGTTAACAGTCTGATATAAAAAATACTTTCGTTGCTCATTTGTATCTTCTTTGCTGATCTGCATTTCGTGAAAACGATGCTTTGTTTTAGCATACATTTCAAAAATATCTGCCACTCTTTCGCTCATTATCAAATAAAATGCAGTGGGCCCACCCTTCATCGGAGGTTCGTGCATTACATCTCCTACCCACTTATGTAAATCACAATATCCCAGATTTTGATATTTTGTATTGTCGAAGTATTTATACCAAAGATTTACATTTATAGTCCCTTCGATATTCCAAAGTTGGCGCACTTCCCTGCCAAACTTCTCATAAAATTGGGTTTTACTAGCCTCTTCAACCGTCATTCCTACTGACCATTGAGCAGCTTCATAAGTAGGCTCCATTGTATAGAAATTATGAGGTAATAGCTCCATATCCAGTCTTTACATTTAGTGAATATTACAACAGTTTTTCAATCTCTGCTTTTACTTTTCCGGTTGAGGGTCTTAGTGCATTCGCGTCTATAAGCTTGCCTTCCTGATCAATCAAAATATAGCGAGGAATGCCTGAAACTGAATAAGTTTTCAGGAAAGCGCTTAAATCATCTGTTGGAATAATGATATTCACACCTCCAATTGGCTTTTCTTTTAGCATTTCATCCCATTTTTCTTTCTTAGCATCAACAGAAACATTTAAGAAAACCACTTCATCATTCCCTTTAAACTCATCTTGTAGTTTTTCAGCAAAAGGCATTTCTGTTTTACATGGTCCACACCAAGTTGCCCAAACATCCACATACACCACTTTTCCTTTTAATTGATCTAATGAAAAATGCTCTCCACCAAAAGTAATTCCAGTAATATTGGGGGCAATGTTTCCGACAGTGAGTGGCTGTACTTTTTTGATCTGTTTATGGATGTAATACAGAAATTCAGACTTAGGATAAAGCTTTTCAAAATTGTTGAGCAAACTATCCGAAATATGAGATATACCATTATCTAAAACCTCTAATGTATTTTGTGCCAACATCAACTCCTTAATCTTTTCAGGATAATCTCTTTGCTTAATGGCATCAGCAATAAGAAAAGGCAACACCTCACCAACAGCCAAAGTATCATTTATTTGTGTAGCACTTATTTTAGGCAAACTATCGTAAAGTGGTTTTAGCACATATTGGTCAGCGTAATCATCTATTTGATCGATGTAGTCATCTCTTAAAAGTTCATTATCAAAATAAGATGCAACTAAGGGGAAATCATAGAAAGAATCGTTTAGTTTACCCCATTTAGTTTTGTCTTTATCAGAAGAAGAACCTGTTTCATAAAAGTCGATATATCTCTCTTTTAAAGAGATCAGCATCAATTGATTTTTCTTCTCTAAGGTAGCTTTTTGCTCTGCCGAAAGCTTTACAGAATCGATATAAGCCTGATGAAAGTTAGAGAACTCAGTCCGCATTTCTTCTACTCTTTCAACAAAATCTGGTGGATCTAAACTCATTATGTAGTTTTCTACAGAACCTTCCAGAACATCTTGAAGGAATCTGATTTCCTCTAAATAGTTGTTGACTGCTGAGCCTTTGCCTGTATAGAAATACTTCCACCTGCTTTGCTCACGATACACAAGAACTTCCATATCATAATTAGGTTCGATATAGATTGGATGTCCACTTCCCTTATCGACATCTAGGTAAACCAATGCCGGTTTATGTAAATCAAGTTCTAAAACTGCATTGCCCAATGAATCATATGTAGTTTTATGAATAATCGAATCTGAATAGTCGATACTGTTTGCCGAGTATATCGAAACCTCTTCGTCAGAAGCATCGGGAGTATGTACTCTAAGTTTGAACCTCTTTTTTTCTGGAGACTCTGTAATACTTAATTGAAAGTTTGCAAAAAGTAGGGTACTAAAGCAAACAAGAAGAAAAATTGCAATATCTTTTTTCATATAAGTTTATCTGGCAAATGTTGAAGTTTGTGTTATATCAATTAAAAAAAATTCAATCCTCTCTTCCATTAAGACAACTGCAGGATTTTCTTGCGAAGAGTAAAATACCTGCAATACCACGGTAAATAAAAGGAATATTAGGCAAATGAGATAAGGTATCATCTTCAAAGGAATCATTGTAAGTTTAAAAAAACATCTACACGTCGGTCGTTATCGCTATTTTGCTGCGCTGCTTGGGTTTCACCAAATCCTTGTATTTTGATGCGCTCTGGTGAAACACCATTTTGAATAAGATAATCGGCTACTACTTTCGCTCGGTTTTCAGAAAGTGCAGCATTGTCTTTTTCTTCACCTTGCTTATCGGCAAAACCTTCTATGCTGATTTTAAAATTAAGAATGTTGGAGAGTCTCAACTTAACCAAGTTCTCCAATCGCTGTAAATCTGATTCGGAAATGCTTATGCTATTGCTATTAAAATAGATACTGCTAAACCTTCCATTTTCTTCTGTGAGCGAGGTTTCGGTAACAGACACATCATCTATAAAATAAAACGCCTCCAAGCGATACTTGGCTGTTCTTAAATTAGGATTGATTATGTTATTTTTTTTCCAGAAGTCTTGATCTGCAAGATCATATTCAACATTATTAATACTATTTGTTCTACCAGTGCAACCGAAAGTAATAAATTTTTCACCTCCCAAAGCTATATACTGGAAATTTACATGTAACCAGTTTTCTTTATCTTTCAGAAAACTACCCCTTAATTTGGTAATCCAAGGTTTAGGAGAAGCGCTTATGGGCAAAGTATATTTTTTAGCTGTAGATGGACTTAGCGAAACATCAAATTTCTTCATATAAATACTGGATGAATCAGCCAATTTCAAGTAAAATTCAACTTGGTAGATTTTCCCTTTCTGCAATGGTTTACTGAGAAATCCTTGCAACATTGAATATGTCGCCGTTCTACTTGTTCTAGAAAATATCATTAATCCGGCACACGCATTACCAGTTCTGGCTTTATTAAAACCAAAACATAATTCGGGCTTTTCTTTACAAAATGTTGGATTAAGATAAATTGTTCTATGGCTATCTGGAGCTCGCCATCCTTTTACTCCATGTAAATGTGTGATTTCATTGATCGTATCTGGTACTGTTTCTTCAAAACTAGGATTAAGTACTAAGTTTTGTGCAAGGCAAAAATTACTAAAAAGATAGGTCGATAAGCACACAAAAAATGCTGATAGTCTAAGGGGCATGTTAAAAAATCTGGTCTAATTATCTTATTTATAAGTAGAGATATTACCTCTTGCAAAAATCTATTTTCAGTTAAAAACACTGTTTAAACGTCAAATTCAAAGATTTGCTATGTGCAAGCGAGATAAATCTTACCTATTTTAAGCTATCAAATTCTAAACCAGTAAATTCATTTCTGTGGATTTAAATCAATTTATTGTTCTATAAGCTTGTGGGGTCTTTCCAGTCCATCTTTTAAATGATCTGATAAAAGTGCTGCTATCAGAATAGCTCAACAAATAAGCAATTTCTCCAACACTCAAATCCCGATTTTTTATGTAACTCAAAGCAAAATCTTTTCTCAACATTTCAATAATTTCTTTAAATGTATAACCTTCGTCACTGAGTTTCCTTTGCAGTGTTCTCACACTTACATTAAGATTAGCCGCCACTTGTTCAATCGTCGGAAACTCAGGTTTTACCAAATTCACCACTGCCTTTTTTACTGTTTGGTAGAAACCATTTTCTTTTTCAATCTCTGCCAGTTTCTCGTAAGCATGTTTCACCAACACCCGCAACAAATCGAAACTTGAAGTTACAACCGGCTCCATCACATGTTTTCGGCTAAAGAATATGGCAGTTTCTGTTTGAGCATACATGAGTGGACAATTGAACAATCGCTCATACTCTCTGGTGTTTGCCGGTTTTTTAAACTGAAAATGAATCTTTAACGGATAATATTTTTGAAGTGTTAAGGTGTGGAATTCTCTTAAAATAAAAGCCAATGCACCATCGATGGTATGTTTGGTGCTAATTTCAGATTCTTGCTTCCAAATCGGATCGGGCTCAAAAGCCAGTTTAAAATCTGCATGGTCTTCTTCCAATTTCATCGGTAAAGCTCTGCAACCCAAACTCGCAAATTCGCAACAGAAATCTAATGCTTGCTTTACAGTAGCAGAAGTTTGACTAATCTGCCCGACTAAACCGGCAGCAGAAAGATTGAGGTATTCTCCGGCATGCAAGCCAAAATATTCGTCTTTGGTTAAAAACACCGCCTTTTCTACCACTGTATTATACACTTCAGAAGTAACCTTGGTACTTTCGTCACAAAGTACATCTTTACTAAATCCGCTCAATACGATCAATTCATTTGCCAATGCGCCTTGCGTGGCAGCAAACTCGATCAGGTTTAACAAAAATCTTCCGTTGAATGTCATGCTTAAAATTAAAGATTCTTTTTGCCGATTCAATAGCCATTTCAATTTTGGCAGCAAATGCCTATTGATTGACATTTCATGCCAATTTTTTCTTCACATTGAAATCTAGTTTTGTATCAATCAAAAAAATTAAAATCATGCAAAAACTAGAAACAGAAATCAGTATACAGGCAAGTGCACAAGATGTTTGGAATGTTTTAATGAACTTCGAAAACTATCCTAATTGGAATCCATTTATCAAATCTATTTCAGGTGAAAAACATGTTGGTGGCAAGCTTAAAGTGAACATTCAACCAGAAGGAATGAGTGAACAGCAATTCTTGCCAAATGTGTTGAAAAACGAAGAAAACAGAGAGTTTCGCTGGTTGGGTAAGTTCTTAGTGAAAGGTTTATTTGATGGTGAACACTATTTTAAATTGAGAGAAGAAGATGGAAAACTAATCTTCACGCATGGCGAAAATTTCTCTGGCCTATTGGTAGGCATTTTACTCAAAATGATTGGTGCAAAAACCAAAGCAGGGTTTGAACAAATGAACCAAGCTTTAAAAGAAAAAGTAGAAAAATGCAGTGTTGCAGATAACAGTTATCATGCTTAAAAACTCGAACCATGAAAGCTGAATCTCAACTTAGAATTACGCTGAAATTTAATGCGGTTTTTTCTGCAATCTCTGGTTTTATTTTAGCCGTTTTTGCTGAATTTATAGGGGATTTGATTGGTCTCGATCAAAACATCATTTTGATGTACATAGGCTTTACACTCATCCTTTTTGCCACTTTTGTCTTTCTTGTAGCCTTAAGTAAGACATTAAATAAAGGCCTCGTGAAGTTCATCATTTTACAAGATGTGCTTTGGATTTTAGCAAGCATTGTACTTTTAATCGTCTCTCCATTCAGTATAACATTTACAGGTAAAATACTGATTATCGGCATTTCACTAGTAGTCGCAGATTTTGCCTACTTTCAGTTTAGGTTTTTGAGGCTTATAAATTCTTTGGAAAGAAATTCTGTTTAGAAGTCTTTTGTTTTTGCAGGATTTCCTATAAACTGGGGCTTTAAGAGCATGGTCGAAGGGAGACCTGTTTGACTAGAAAGATACTTAATAAGATTATCTCATATGGAAATATCTAGCGATAGATTTGATAAATTATTCTATCAAAAAATCAATCTCGACAAATTGAATAGCAATAACTTTCAAGAACTATTAGCTAGCTTAAAGAATAAATTAGTGGAAGGAAAGGAAGATATATGGGTTGGCGAGCCAATAGAAATAGCATCCAATTTAATGATCATAATTACATCTGGTGTTCTTGATTACTATGTTTATTTCAATCTATCATCAAATAAAATTATTACTACTATAGAAATGTGGTAAAATTCTGATTTGGGTATAGATGTTAAATCTTATGATGCAAAGGATTATACTTTTATAAGACAGACTAATCAAGTTATCGATGAATTTTTCAAAAATTAAAGGCTTCCTAAACTCAGAAAGCCTTCAATATAAATTCATTAACCAGCAATTAAATCTTCTTTACTGATCGGGAGTTTTCTAATTCTTTTGCCTGTGAGTGCAAATACTGCATTGGTAAATGCAGGAGCCACAGTAGGCAATCCTGTTTCGCCAGCACCTGCCGGAATATCTGTACTCTCAATAATATAGGTTTCTACCTCAGGGCATTCGTGATACCTCAACAATGGATAAGTATCGAAATTTTGCTCGGCAATAGCGCCATCTTTAATGGTTAATCCGGCAAAAGCAGCAGTTAAACCCATTACAATTGAACCTTCAGTTTGGGCTTTAACCGTATCCGGATTGATGCAAATTCCCAAGTCGATGGCTGTAGTTACTTTAACAGGTTTTACCTGATTATCTTCCAGTTTTACTTCAACCACCATAGCAAAATATCCACCTGAACGCTCGCAAATGGCAACACCTTTGGCTGTATCTCCAATTGGTTTGTTGTACCAGCCAGATTTCTCTGCTACTAACTTTAAGGTCGATGAAAATTTTGGATGGTTCTTAACCATAGCCAACCTAAATTCCAATGGGTCTTTGCCCGCTTTGTAAGCCAGCTCGTCTATAAAAGACTCATGCGCCAATGGGTTGGTAGAGTGGTAAACCGCACGCCAATAAGTAATCGGTATGTAAGATTTTTCTAGTACACCTTTCACAGAAAAATTCGGAATTTCATAATCTGTATTTACTCCACCCATTAACTGCCCACCGGCTTTCATGTTATCGCCAGTCTGGTTTCTAATTTCTTGCGCAACAATCTTATGTTCTAAAGCTAGAATATTTCCATCATCATCTAACTTAGCTTTTAAAGCATTGATCGAACAAGCTCTAAATGGCCCTTGTGTTTGGTCGTCTTCACGCGTCCAAGTTACTTTTACAGGAGCTTTCATCTTTTTAGAAAGGTCAGCAGCCTCTTCCACCATATCAGTCATACTTCTTCTGCCAAAACCTCCGCCCATAAAAGTATAATTCACCTCAATGTTTTCTGGGGCTATTCCCAATTGATTTTGCAATTGCGACCTCACACCATTTGGATTCTGTGTTGCTCCCCAATAAGTAGCTTTATTCTCTTCCACAGAAACAATGGCATTCATCGGTTCCATAGGCACATGGCTCTGGTAAGGTGTCTGATAAACTGCTTCAATAATTTCTCCACCCTCTTTAAAAGTATTTTCTGCATCACCCACTGCATGCAACATATCACCGTCTTTTAGTGCATCTTCTTCGTATTTGTCAAAAATGCCCTGCGAATTATGTTGTTCTAAATCTTGGTTATCCCACTCAACTTTTAAAGCTTTTCTACCTTTTAGTGCTGCCCAGTAAGAATCGGCAATTACGGCTACTCCTTCTCGCTCATGCCCCCAAACATTTCTTTGCGTTTTAAGCACATCTTTTACTCCCGCAATTTTCATCACTTCATCTTTATTAAAAGAAACTACTTTGCCCAAAAACACAGGTGAACGTTCAATACTTGCGTGGAGCATTCCATCTACCTTCATATCCAATCCAAAAATGGCAGATCCATTGGTTTTCATCGGTATATCTTGGCGCTGAATAGGTTGCCCAATTACTTTAAAATCTTTGGGATCTTTTAATGTCGGATTTTGAGGTGCTTCTAATTTGCTCGCTTCTTCAACTAATTCTCCATAAGTCAAAGACTTGTCGGCATTTTTTAGCTTTATCATGCTATTTTCCGCATAGCAATCATTGGGAGAAACATCCCAAACTTTAGCCGCAGCACTCATTAGCATTTCTCTGGCAGCAGCTCCCATTTTTCTTAAAACTGCATATTCTGATGCTACACTTCGACTACCAACTACCATTTGGCTACCATATAAATCGCGATTAGCTTCCGACATTTCGATCTTCAACGCATTGATATCCGTTTCTAATTCTTCAGCCAAAATCATCGGCATAGACTGGTAAGTACCTTGCCCCATTTCTGGGCGATGTGTAAAAAGGGTAACCACTCCATCTGAGCCAATTTTAATAAATTGGTTTAAACTGTATCCTGTATTTCCATTTAAGTTTTGTACAATCTCTTTTCCGTCTGAGGTGGGAATGCAACCTACAGCCAGAAAACTTCCTGCTATAGTTCCGAGTTGAACAAATCTTCTTCGGCTTATCTTAGTATTTTCCACAATGTTATGATTTTACGAGTTTGGCTAATGCTTTTTTAATTCTTGGGTATGTTCCACAGCGGCAATAAACAGCTTGCATTGCCGCTTCTACTTCAGTTTCGCTGGCAGTCGGATTGTTTTTTAACAAAGCAGCAGCGGCCATAATTTGCCCAGATTGGCAATAACCGCACTGTGGAACTTGTTCTTCTATCCAAGCTTGCTGCACAGGATGATCGTTATTTTCAGATAATCCTTCGATTGTTGTCACTTCTTTATTCTCTACTGCAGCTACAGGAAGTACACAAGATTTTATCGCATTTCCATCGAGATGGACTGTACAAACACCACATTGGGCAATTCCACAGCCGAATTTTGTACCTGTTAAACCAAGATTTTCTCTTAAAGCCCATAAAAGTGGCATATCTGGATCAACATTATCTAATTGTATTGTTTTACCGTTGAGGTTAAATTTGAAAGAGGCCATTTAAAAAAATTTAATAATCAGAGTTTAATAAATTTAAGTAAATTGTAGCATAAGAAAAAATAGAGAAGGCTTTCTGTGGCTCACAGGAGTGATATCCAGCCTTTCAATCCAATAGAAATTATTATCACCTTAAATACGGGAGATCAATTCTCATGCTTTTTGAGTAGTAACATTGTCTAAAAGCTTTTCAGAAAAAAATGAATTGATTAAGTTTACCCTGATAAAGATTAGCAATACACTATAGGGAAACAACTGACTTACATTTACTATAAGATGAATTTTTACTCGAAACTACTGTTGTTGCTTGGCATATTATGTCTTTTTCAACTGCAAGCATCTGCACAAGATGATACACTTACAGAATATGACAAGCAGGCAATTCAGTACAAATCTAAAGACTTTATTAAGGAGTTGGCTTCGCTGATGAACCTCATTTGCGATCCGAATGTCGAAGAATATAAAAGAAAGGAGATTATTAATAATAGCTTTTCAATTAATGCTAATCAGATTTTTTTTAATGAAGATGTGATTATTGAGGATGACATTGACCCTAATTTTTTCGATTGGCAAACTTCAAAAAACCTAAAGGTTTCCAGATATTTAAACGATCTGGACTTGTTTTACACAAAATCTGAATCTCCAACAATTACCATTACCAATGTAAAAGCTTTTGAAGTTAAACAAGCTGATTATATTTTTCTACCTGTATATTTCGAAACTACTTTTACAGGAAACCATTTGGTAATTAATAAAGCTTACCAAACAGTAAAAAGAATTGCCACTATTATGGCTCGCAAAGAAGGTAATTTATGGAAACCCTTAATTGTGAGTATAGTGCATTATAATCCGAGTGTGCATAAATTTGTAGAAGATGCCAATAAACCTATTATTGAAACTGGACAAGTTGCAGATAATGTTGCAGACTCACTTAATAAAGCCATTGTAGATAGTTTGCAAATTTATCCAGAAGAAAAAACAGTTGTTACAGAAAATACCAATATAGAAACGGAAGCAACTTTTAAGCAATATCCTGATGCGGTGCGTAAAGGCAAAACAGAATATATCAGTTGGGATAAAGGCAAGTGGGACTCTCCTGTTAAACTAGAACTTTACCAAAACGACAACCTGATAAATGTAATTAACATAAATACTGATGTAAACAATCAATTATGGTCAGTACCTAAAAACGCAGAACTAGGTACAGGTTATCAATTAAAGATAAGTAATATAGAAGACCCTAAAAAAGAAATATTTAGCCCTGAGTTCCAGATAAAACGTGGATTCCCATTAGGATTAAAAATATTGGGAGCTGCAGCCATTGTAGGTACAGCAGCAGTATTACTTTCTGGAGGAAGCGGTGGAGGTGATCCCGGAACAGGTGGTGGTGACAATCCTACTGTAGATATTAGTGAAACAGACCCTTTTGTAACTCCTGATACAGGTAATTAAAAAAATTAGAAAACAACAAAAAACAAGATAAATGAAACTGAAACCAATTTTACTATTGCAATTGAGTCTCGTTTTAGGCATTAACTATTTTGTGAATGCGCAGAGTGGTGTGGCGATCTCTGAAAACATTAATCAAAAGCCGGATAATTCGGCAATTCTGGATGTAACTTCTACTAGCAAAGGTGTGCTCGTTCCTAGAATGACTAGCACACAAAGAGATGCGATTTCTAGCCCTGCAACAGGCTTATTAATATATCAAACCAATAGCACGCCCGGTTTTTATTATTACTCGGGCACAGCTTGGGTAGCTATAGGCAGTGGTGGCGGTACTGGAGGAGCAGAAACTGACCCAAAAATTACTAGTAGTGTTACCAATACAATTCCAGTTTGGAATGGCTCTGTACTAGAAGATGGCTCTATTGAAGATGATGGAAGTGAAATAGGAATTTTTACAGATGGTGGTCTAGAAAAAGCCAGATTTTCTAACTTCGACGATGGCACAGGATATATTTATGTATTCGGTCCTTCTGGTAAAAGAAACGTTTCACTTACTAACCTAAACAACTATACCGACAATGGTTTTGTGGATGTATTAGACGATAGTGGTGAAAGTAAATCTAGTTTGTATGTAAACTCTTCTGGTAGTGGTAGTATCTTTTTAAGAGGAGCCAATGGCAATGCCAATGTATATCAAACCAGTTACAATACTTCTTATCCAAACAATGGTTTTATAGGTGTTTACGATAGCGAAGGAATAGAACAAGCATCTATGTATGTAGATGAAAATGGTAATGGTCAACTGTATGCATCAGGTACTAAAAATTTTAAAGTTCCTCACCCAAATGATGCTAGCAAAGAAATCTGGTATGCTTCGCTTGAAGGTCCCGAAGCAGGCATGTATATGAGAGGTACTTCTACATTAGTGAATGGAGAAGCATCTATCGAACTTCCAGAGCACTTTAGTTCATTGGCTTCGGCAAAAGGTATTACTGTAATTATCACTCCCCTTTCTGCTGATTCTAAAGGGATAGCCGTAACTTCTAAAAACCCAGAAAAATTCTCAGTGAAAGAATTAATGAGTGGCACTGGCAACTACGATTTCGACTGGGAAATTAAGGCTGTAAGACAAGGCTTTGAAGATTACAAAGCTGTAAGGCCTGTAGTTACTAAAAAGAATAATTTAATTCAAGAAGCTGCAAAAGACTCTTCAGCTGATGCAAAAGAAAAGAAATAATATGAAATTCATTTTTCAAAAAACTACACTTTTTCTTGCACTTTGGCTGGCAATCTGCCTGAATGCTTATGCGCAGCATGTCAATATAAGTGGCAGCAGCAAGCTCAACCTTTCAGGAACTGTTAAGTTAAGGGTAGCAGGTTCAAGTTCCGAATTATTAATTTCAGATAATGCCAGTATTAATGATGATAATACCAATAGTATTATTGTAGAAGGTGATTTTAGCAATGAATCTGGTGATATTAATTTGGATGGGGCGCTAATATTTAATGGTACAACTTACCAATATTTTTACGGCACTGGAACCATTGCCACTTTAACTGTGAGCAACGAGCAAGACGTAGATATTGAAGGCCCTTTATTAGTAAACTCCAACCTTAACTTAGGCACTGGTAACATCACAACAATTGCTGATGATGATCTTACTATTAATCACGATGTAACAATTTCTGGTGCTGGTGCAGATAGTTATGTGGATGGCCCACTAAGAATTAGAGCTACTTCAGCCATTAATCATACACTTAATTTTCCTATTGGAACTGGCACGACTTATAAACCCGCTAGAATACATTTTACACAAATTGCGGTTAATGGTTATTATGTAGGACAGGTTTACGATAATAATTCTGCTAGCTATGGGCTTGAAAGCACACTGCAATCTGTATCCACAGCCAGATACTGGGAGATTAGCTCAGATGAAACTGTAACAAGTGCTTATATAGAATTACCAGTCGGAACTGACGATGGTGTACTTAATGCCAATTTGGTTAGAATTGCCAGAGCAGATGGCGGACAATGGACAAACATTGGTGGTATCAATATCGAAAGTGTACCGGGAACAGTTCGATCTTCTAGTAGTTTCAATTCGTTTGGTGAGTTTACAATTGCCTCAGCATTAAACAATTCAACAGACCCTATAATCTATTCTATTACTCCTGATAATGGTTACGAAGGTGATCTCATCACAATTTCTGGAGCATATTTAGGTAATTCTAATGGTACTATCAGATTCGATGATGTAACTGCTTCAGCTTCTGACATTGTCTCTTGGAGTGACGATAAAATCGAAGTGAAAGTTCCAATAGGTTTATCTCCGGGAAGCAATGTAAATATTGAAATCACTGTAAGTGGAGGCTCTTCTCCAATAGATTTCAGTTTCCAGTTTACAGTAAAAGATCCTTCTGTAACATGTTCAGATTTTAGTATCTCAACTTTCCCTATTAGTACAGATCCTGTAAACTCTGGTGATAATGCGGTTTTAGCAATTAATGTAAACGATCCTTCATTGGTTGATGCCGCAGGAGTTTACTACAGAGGAATTTCTCAAGAAGACTGGTTGGGACCCTTTACTCCTACTTTAAATGATACTCAATATTCATATGAAGTTAGCTCTTCAGTAGATGACATAGGCATAGAGTATTACTATACTTTTAGTTTTGCAGATTGCAATACCATAAGCTCAAACGTGGCTTATACTTATATATATTATCCAAATGGTGTAAGCATTCCAGGCTTAACTCCGGGTGATGAACCGGGTGATTACGACCTGTTTTCAATCCCGCTAGATCTTGATGCAACAGCTGTTACCAGTGTTTTTGATGAGTTGGGCTCATTCGACAAATCAAAATGGAGGGTATTTAGAATTCAAAGTGGAGATTATCAAGAATATAATAGTTTCTCTAATATCGATTTAGGGAGAGGCTATCTCATTCTTTATACCCAAAATACAACGAGTTTTAATAGCGGTGCAGGTACAACAGTTACAGCAACCAAAGACAATCCTTTCTCAATGAGCTTACAACAAGGTTGGAACATGATTGCCTCTCCCTACTTGTTTACCATCTCATGGGAAGATGTACTTTCAGATAATGGAATAGACAACTCACTCGAAAACTTCCATGTTTATACCAGTACAGGTTATCAAAACTCTAATGGCATACTTGATGCTTTCGAAGGTGCAATCTATTTTGCTGAAAGCGCTGAAAATGTTGATATTTCTGTAATTAAAGACAATAGCATTAATGGCAGAATTGCTGGTGTAAAAGAAACTAAAAATCCATTAGATAATGAAAACTGGCAAGTAAAACTAAACCTCACTAGCCAAGCTGGAATTACAACTACAGGTGGTTTTGGTATGAGCTTAAATGCCAATGAGAGTAAAGATGCCATGGATGCAATGCTTCCACCAAAAATTGCCAATGCATCAGATTTTTACTTTAATCATCAAGAGTATTTCTATCCTTATTTTTCAAAAGACATAGTACCAAAAGCAGAAAATTATGAGTGGAGTTTTGAGGTCAATCCTGCACCAAGTGATGATCTGGTTACATTCTCTTGGGAAAATGATTACTTTGGAGAAAATGATAAAAACCTCTATCTACTCGATGAAGCAAACGGCTTCGTAATTAACATGCGTAATCAAAATACTTATGCCTTTAATGCAAAACAGAGTCAGCAATTTAAAGTGATCTATGGTGATAGTGAAAAGCTAAACTTGCTTGAACCAGTAATTGGTGCTGTCTACCCAAACCCTACAGCCAACCAATTATACATTCCTCTTTCGTTGCCAACAGATACGCAAGAAAGTAATATCAGCATCAATCTATATGATCTTTCTGGTAGATTAAGCGGACAAATTAATATGGATAATTTATCTGCCGGATATCAACTAATTGAGCTTAATGATAACGGCATTTTTGATAATTTAAGTCGTGGTATGTATGCCATGCAAATTGTTTTAGAAAGTGATGGTAAATTGATCAGAAAAAATGTTAAATTGATGATCGATTAACACTTAAAATAAACATAGCACTTAACCTAAGAGGTACAAAGACTATTTTGTACCTCTTTTTGTTTATATTATCTAAAGCCTTTCTTTTAATAGTTCCAAATTACTCATTTCCAATCTATTAGTGTATTGTAATTATTATATTTAAGAACACAAATTAACACAACAATCACACTATGAGAATTTACAGATTACAAAAATTAATCTGCTTGGTGGTTTTCTGTGCCTTTGCTTTTACCCCGGCAATATTTGCACAAAAAAAAAGAAAATCAGCTACCGCAGAAGAATTACTTAGCTACGATGAAAAGCTCTACAGCAAAATAGAGTATCGCTTAATCGGGCCATTTAGGGGAGGTCGATCTTGTACCGTTGCCGGAGTTCCGGGTGACCCTAATGTCTACTATTTTGGTTCTGTTGGTGGAGGTGTTTGGAAATCGATGGATGGCGGAAATACCTACCAAAACATTTCAGATGGTTTCTTTGGTGGCTCTGTTGGCTCAATTGCCATTGCTCCTTCTGACCCCAATGTTATTTATGTTGGCTTGGGTGAAAAAACTGTACGTGGTAATGTGTCTTCTAACTTTGGAGTTTGGAAATCTACTGATGCTGGCGAAACTTGGGCATTTATCGGTTTAGAAAACACTATGCACATTGGCAGAGTAAGAGTACACCCAAAAGACCCAGACATTGTATATGTAGCTGCCATGGGCGATTTATGGAAGCCCTCTGAAGAAAGAGGTGTTTTTAAAACAACTAATGGTGGTACAAGTTGGGAAAAAGTCTTGTTTGCCAACGAAGATGCCGGAGCAGTTGATCTAATTTTAGAACCGGGAAATCCAAGAGTAATTTATGCCAGTACTTGGAATGTACGCAGAACACCTTACAGCTTTTCTAGCGGTGGTCCTGGTTCTGACCTTTGGAAAAGTACCGATGCAGGTAAAACTTGGAAAAAACTTACCGATCTGCCTAATATGCCAGCCTCACCAAGAGGAATTATTGGTGTAACTGTTTCACCAGTAAATCCTAAAAGAGTTTGGGCTTTAATTGAAGCAAACGATGGTGGTGTTTTCCGTTCAGATGATGCTGGTAAAACTTGGAAGAAGATTAATGAAAACCGCGCTCTAAGATCGCGTGCTTGGTATTATACCAGAATTTATGCAGACTCACAAAACGAAGACATGGTTTATGTAATGAACGTTTCTTATGCTGTTTCTAAAGATGGCGGTGAGAATTTCAACTTGCACAATGCACCTCATGGCGACCACCACGATTTATGGATCGATCCTTACAACAACCAAAGAATGATAATTGGTGATGATGGCGGAGCGCAAGTTTCAAACGATGCGGGTGAAAACTGGTCTACTTATTACAACCAACCTACTGCACAGTTCTATCGCATCGAAACAGACAACAGTTTCCCTTATAGAATTTACAGTGCTCAACAAGATAATACTTCTGTGAGAATCTACCACAGAACTGCTGGCAATAGCATTAGCGAAAGAGACTGGGAAATAACTGCCGGTGGTGAGAGTGCTTGGCATGCTGTTGATCCTAAAAACGATAATATTGTTTACGGAGGAAATTACAAAGGTTACCTCTATCGCTTCGATCACGAAACCCAACAGCGTAGATACATCAATGTATGGCCACTAAACCCTGCCGGTTCTGGTGTTGAAGTAATGAAATACCGTTTCAATTGGAATTTTCCAATTATGTTTTCTAAACACGAACCAGAGAAATTATATGCATTTTCTAACCATGTACATGTCACCACTAATGAAGGCCAAACATGGGAAACCATAAGCCCAGACCTTACCAGAAACGATTCTACCACTTTAAAGTCTTCTGGTGGACCTATTACACAAGACAACACTGGTGTTGAGTTCTATGCAAACATTTTCACCATTATGGAAAGCCCGCATGAGAAAGGTGTTTTATGGACTGGTTCAGATGATGGACTGTTACACCTTACTAAAGATGGTGGCAAAAACTGGAAAAATGTAACTCCTCCTGAGGCTCCAAAGTGGATTATGTGGAACTCAATAGATCCGCATCCAACTAATCCGGGTAGCGCTTATATTGCAGGAACCATGTATAAAAGTGGCGATTTCACTCCATATCTTTACAAAACCTCAGATTATGGACAAACTTGGACAAAAATTACTAGTGGAATCGATGCCAAGGATTTTACAAGAGTAGTTCGTGCAGACCCTAAAAAAGAAGGTTTGTTATACGCTGGTACAGAATACGGCATGTATATCTCATTTGATGATGGTGCTAGTTGGAAACCTTTCCAGTTAAACTTGCCGATTGTTTCAATTACTGATTTAAAGTTTAAAGACAATAACTTAATCGTTGCTACACAAGGTAGAAGCTTCTGGATTATCGACGACCTTACTCCTTTGCATCAACTAAGTGAAACAGTAGCAAAGAGCGATTTTCACCTCTACAAACCAAAGGATAGTTACAGAATGAGAACTGCCAATGGCAGAGGCAACATGAAACTGGAAGGCAAAAACCACCCTGATGGTGTAATGATGTATTTCTATTTGAAAGACAAACCAGATAGCACTTTTACTGCTTCTTTGGAGGTTACAGAACCGAATGGAAAAGTAATTAAGACTTTTGATTACAAAGCAAAAAATCCGAAAGAAAAACTGGCAGTAAACCAAGGCATGAATCTATTCCTTTGGGATATGCACTATCCAGATGCGGTGTCATTTCCGGGTTTGATTTTGTATTCTTCTAACACCAAAGGTCCTATAGCTATACCAGGTAACTACAAAGCAAAATTAACTGTAAATGGAGAATCTGTTGAACAGGACTTTAAAATCTTAATTGACCCAAGAATTAAAAGCACACAAGATGATTTGCAAGCTCAGTTTGATTTCTTAATTGAAGTAAGAGATAAACTTTCAGAAGCACATCAGACAGTAATTGATATTAGAAAAATTAAAAAAGACATTGATTACTTGAAAGAGAAACTGGGAGATGAAGCGGCTTATCAAGAGATTATTTCAAAAGCAGAAAAATTGAAAAAAGACCTAACTGTAATTGAAAATAACATTCATGAAACCCGCAATCAGGCTTATCAAGACCCTTTAAACTTTGGGATTAAGCTTAACAATAGGCTTGCATTTTTAGCTACACATGAGTCTGCTGGCGATTTTAGACCTTCTGATCAAGGTATTGCTTACAAAAAAGAAGTAAGTGAGCAAATAGATAAAGAACTCGCAGATTACAAGAAGACTGTAGATGAAAGTGTTGGTGAAATTAATAAGATGATCAAAGACAATTCACTTGATTTTATTATGGTGAATACCGATGAGTCTGAAAATACTTCAGGAAGGTAAAAAATAAATGGAGTGTTTAAAAGCAGCTCTAAAAGAGCTGCTTTTACCAACTCCCTCTCTTTAATCTAATCACTTAATACCATGCCCACAAGTGAGTGATCTCTTATGCGATTTTTGATCAATTTTTCAAATAGTGTCTAATAAAAACCGGAATTTCAACTGCACATAACTTACTCACTTCCAGATACAAAACAATTTCAACAGACAATTCATGATAAAACAATATTTGAAATCACAAACTTGTTACAGTCTAAAAGTTTATCTTAATTTTAACAATCCTATGTAACTCTTTTACTTTAATTTAGACTGTATCTATTCACACAATTTTTTTAATCTACCCGGTTGGTATTGTGTATCAGATTATGATATAAAAGTACCTTGTCAATACCACAATAATCATATAAACAGTCATACAGCTACCTGATTATCGTCAGTTTTAATTCGAGTTTTAGTTAAGCGAAATCAATTAAAAATAGAGATAATTAACCTGCCTTTTCATAAGCTACTCTTAACCAGCTTACTACTTCTTCGTTTACCTCACCTTTAGAAGTTATTTTAATTACGTGGCTGCACATGGCATTGGCTTTAGTTATTGCTTCTAGCATACCTTGTGGGACTTGATCTTTTAAGTTTAAGCTAATTTCGAAACGAGTCTTGGTAGCAGGCTGCAACATGGCAAATTGCTTTTTTCTTCGTATGCTCACATATGCTTTTTTTGGAGCTATTTCAACATCATCTCCAAAGCCAGAAATTGTTTGTATAAGCACATCATAAATTTCTTTGAGTAGCTCCTTGTCTTTGTATTGCGCAGTTACTAAATCTTCTGTATTAGCAGCAGAGCCAGCATCTGCTTTTCTGGCTTTTAGTGCTACCATATTTGCAAAACCATGTGTAAACTGGTGTTCTGTTTTCAAAAACTTTAATATTTCACCATGTTTACTAAACTGCTTAGACTGAACAATATCAATCCACTCAGTCAACGATTTTCCTGTGTTTTTCTCCAAATTGGCTATCATGGTTTCTTCACCTGATGCCGGGTTAGTTTTTGCCATATTTACTTTATCGGTTATTTATAACTGAATATAACATTTTTCGACAAAATAAATAAAATCAAAAGGTAGAAGTTATACTTCTATGTTATTCTTATTCAATACACTTTTTACTAGTCTGCCTAAAGTCAATCCTTGCCCGATGATGGAGAATACTACAATAGTATATGTAATGGTAAGAAAGAAATCTCTTTGCATTTGAGGTTCCAGTGAAAGTGCCAAAGCAATAGATATTCCACCTCGAATACCTCCCCAAGTCATAATCATATTGGTTTTAGGAATAAAATCTAGCTTCTTATCAAATACGGCAATAGGACCAGCCAAAGCCAAATAACGGGCTACCAAAGAAACAGGAATTGCCAACAAACCAAACAATATATATTCGGTGTCTATGGTGATAATGAGCAATTCGAAACCGATTAACACAAAAAGAATGGCGTTTAAAAACACATCTACCAATTCCCAAAATTTATCCACGTAGTTTTGCGTAGTATCTGACCATGCTGCTTGGGGTGACCAGTTTCCAATAAACAAACCAGCAACAACAATCGCCAAAGGCCCTGAAAAATGTAGAAAACTTGCCAAACTATATCCACCCATTACCAGCGCCAAAGTAATCATCACTTCAGTTTCATAATGGTCGATAATTCGCATCAACTGAAAACCTACCCAGCCTAGTATTAAACCTAATACAATACCACCACCGACTTCTTCTGCAAATAACAAGACCACATCTGTAAAAGAAATAGCATCTATGCCTTTAGACGCCATATTGAATATTACGAGAAACACAACCACACCAACGCCATCATTAAAAAGAGATTCACCTACAATTTTAATTTCTAACTTTTTAGGTGCTTTGGCTTCTTTTAAAATACCTAAAACTGCAATTGGGTCTGTAGGAGAAATGAGCGCTCCAAACAATAAACAATAAATAAAGTCTACCTGATGACCAAGTGAGTTGGTAAGGAAGTACATCATCCCTCCCACTAAAAAAGTTGATAGCAGTACGCCAAGAGTAGAAAATAAAGCAATGGGGGCTTTGTAACTTCTTAATACATCTAATTTAGTATGCAATGCACCTGCAAAAAGGAGAAAACTCAGCATTACATCTAGTAAGATGGTTTCGAAATCGATGCTTTGGATAAGCGCTTTGGAATCTTCTAAAATTACTGGATTAACTGCTCCCAAAGCCAACACTGCGAAAGTAAGTGCAATGGCCATAATCATGAGACCAATGGTAAATGGAAGTTTAAGAAAACGGGTATTGATAAAAGCAAAGATGGCAGAAAGAACAGTAAGAATACTAACGATAGTGAAAATCCCCATAAGATTAAAAAGTGCTTAGGTATTAGTTAAATTAACAATCACGGTGGCTGCAAGTACAGCGATAAACTCGCTTGCAAATGTAACAGCTAAAAGTCAAAAAAGGAGATTCTCTTCTGTTTCAATCGATATTTAAAACATTAAGCAGGACAGTACCTATTGCAAAGCCTCTTGGCATTTTTTAATTTGAAATATGAACAAAACACATTGTTACCAGTATTTGATTATTCTACTAGTCGGATTCTTTTTTCATACAAATTATACTTATGCACAGGATTTACCGAGGGTAATTGTTTCTACAGACATTGGTGGCGATGATCCAGACGATTTTCAGTCGATGGTGCATTTTCTATTGTATGCCGATATGTTTGATATTGAGGGATTAATTAGTTCGCCGCCCAAAGAAGGCAGAGCCAAGCATATAAAAGAAGCCATTGCAGCATATTCTCTAGATTATCCTAAACTGAAACAACATGGAGCTTTCCCAAAGCCTAGTAAATTGCTAAAGCTCACCAAACAAGGCGCTACAGATGCACAAGCTGGATTAGTACCTCAAGAATTAAGCGATGGTGCCGAATGGATAATTAAAAAGGCACAAAGAAAAGACGAAAGACCATTGTACATTCTCGTATGGGGTTCGATTACTGATGTCGCTCAAGCAGTACACAAAGCACCCAATATCAAAGAAAAAATAAGAGTTTATTCCATTGGTTCGTGGAATACCCGACTCGATTCGCTTTCTCAAAACTATTTATTCGAGCAGCATCCAGACCTTTGGTGGATTGAAAATAACACTACTTTTAGAGGGATGTATATGGGAGGTAACCAAACCGATGATTATGGAAACTTAAGTTTTATTGAAAAACATGTTAAAGACTATGGTGCAATGGGCAAGCTGTTTTGGGAAAAGAAGAAAGATATAAAAATGGGTGATACACCCGCAGTTTTATACATGCTTCATGGAAACCCTGCTGATCCCGAAAGTGAAAGTTGGGGTGGTGCATTCATCAAAAAAGATCATGGACCAAATTACTGGACGGATAACCCAGATGCATCTTTGATTGAAAATGACAAAGCCGGAGCCAAGACGGTCAATAAATGGCGCAAAGCTTATCTTGATGATTGGAAGGAAAGGATGTTGTGGTTGAGATAATAACAAGTTTACAAAATTCGCATTTATACAAAAAAAAATAGTTTAATGGCATGTACTTTTTTCCTTGATGAAAAAAGTACGAAAAAAATCAATAGCTCCGGCTACCGGAAAATCCGATGCTTCAACGCACAGTGCCAATCTCACCCCCGCCGGATTCTCAGCCCCACCCTTTTTTATTTTAAAAAGTCACTCCACCCCAATAACATCATTTAGCTTTTCCCAAATATCATTTTGGAAAGTAGTAGGCACAAAATCATCACTGGGTAACTCTCCCATTCTAATTACGATGAGGTTTTGACTTGGAACAATGTCTAATAGCTGTCCATTTTTGCCCATGGCTGCAAACATATCTTCTGGTGCATCTGGGCATAAATCTTCATTAAAAGTTAGTTGCAAACCCGGCAACTGGAAAGCTCCTTTGCCATTTAACCACCATAAATAACCATAAGAAGGATTTAAAGTCTGAGAAGTGTTGACCATAGCTTCCAGATAATTTTCGTCTCCCAATAGCGTAATTTCTTCCGTTTCTGTTTGCCATTTTCCATTGTTTAAAACCATCAATCCATACCTTGCCATAGAGCGGGCATCACTAAAATAAACATGGTTGCTACCTACATATTCCCAAAAGCCTGTTATACCAATTTTATCGGCAATTTTATCTTCAAAATATGTATCGAAATCTTCGTCGGTAGCTCCTTCAATTACACCATCTAGCAAAGTGTAAGGAGCGTTGTGGTAAGCCCATCGCTCACCGGGATCAGCCAGATACTCCAAGCATTCAGGGTCGGTACAATCAGCATTGCTAGCATCATCTAAGCCACTGGTCATGGTGAGTTGGTTTAAAACCGTAATCTTTGCTTCTTGTTCAGTGGTGAGACTTGTCCAACCAGTTCCCAGATAATCTGAACTTGGGTTATCGATATCCAAATAGCCTTCTTCTTGGGCAATACCTACTAAAAAAGAAGTGAGTGTTTTACCAGCAGATGCCCAATACCAATTGCTATTTTTATTAAAATCGAAACCGATTAAAGTTTTGCCTGCATAATGCTCGATGGCGATTTTCCCATCTTTTAAAACCAAAAAAGCTCTGGAATTACTTTCTTCCAGAAAGCTGATGAGATCAGGAATTTTATCGCTGTTCCAACCTAAAGAATCTGGGGAAACGGTTTCCCAAGTGCTGCCAGTTAATGGCGGAAAGTACAACTCGCTGGTATCATTTCCGATTGGTGAAACATCTGTGCCATCTTCGGTACAAGAGGCACTTAAAAAAATAGCAATGATTGAAAGGTAAATAGTTCTAAGCATGGGTAATTAGCTTTTATTTACCTTTAGACGCCTTGGGGTTTAAAAAGTTTAAAGAGTGGTTAAAATTCACTTGAGATTTTTGATTAAAAAAATTTAAATCAACATAAACTACTGATAATTAAAATACTGTACTTTTATCTTGATATAAAAGTACGGCAGCGACCGACCGCCAAAAGATCAAGACTGCGAAAGCATTTACTAAATTTTTTACGCTTTTGCTAAAATCTCCGAAACAGCAGCGACTGACGCTCACTTCGTTCAAACAGCGGATATTTTTTAACGCAAATACTCCAAAAATTTTAAACGAAAATGCTTCCTAGGTCGATTAGTGTTTTGATAATCAATTCATTTAAATTTAAAAATTGAAATAAAGATAATTAAGCAAGAATGTCTTTTACAACATTTCCCGCTACATCAGTTAATCTAAAATCTCTGCCTTGAAAATGATAAGTGAGACTTTCGTGATCCATACCTAAAAGATGCAGTATCGTCGCGTGCAAATCGTGAATATGCACACGATCTTTTACCCCGTAATAACCGATTTCATCAGTTTCACCGAATGTAAATCCTTCTTTTACTCCACCTCCTGCCATCCAGATAGTAAATGCTTCTGTATGATGATCGCGACCATAAAAAGCCATTTGTTTGCCTTCGCGGTTTTCTTGCATAGGAGTTCTACCAAATTCACCACCCCAAACCACCAAAGTTTCATCTAGCATTCCACGTTGTTCCAAATCGGAAAGTAAAGCGGTCATTGGTTTGTCTACTTCGTTGCAACGATCAACAAAACCGTGTTCCAAAGAACCATCTTTACCTGAACCGTGAGAATCCCAACCCCAATGATACAATTGGATGAAGCGCACATTTTTTTCTGCTAGCCTTCTAGCCAACAAACAGTTATTAGCAAAAGAAGCTTTACCCGGTTCTGTTCCATACATTTCGTGGATGTATTCCGGCTCTTTAGAAATATCCATCGCTTCGGGCACAGACATCTGCATTTTAAAAGCCATCTCGTATTGAGAAATTCGAGATAATATTTCAGGATCATTTACCTCATTGTAATTCTCCTGATTGATTCGGTTAATCGCATCAATGGACTTTTTACGCAAATCTCGACTCATTCCATCTGGATTGCCCGTATACAAAACCGGATCGCCTTTAGATCGGCATTGCACACCTTGATACACCGTAGGTAAAAAGCCACTTCCCCACACACTTTTGCCTGCACTTGGTGTATTTCCTCCCGAACAAAGCACGATAAAACCCGGCAAGTTTTCATTTTCAGTGCCAAGCCCATAAGAAACCCACGAACCGATACTTGGTCTGCCTAATCTTGGAGTTCCGGTATGCATGAGTAATTGTGCGGGAGCGTGATTGAACTCATCGGTATGCATGGCTTTTAAGAAACTCACCTTATCGGCTTTTTGAGTGAAATGCGGCAAACGATTAGAAATCCATGCACCAGAATCTCCGTGTTGCTTAAAATCGGCAATGGGACCCAACATTTTTGGAACCCCTCGAATAAAGGCGAATTTCTTCCCTTCTAGCAAAGAAGGTGGACACTCCAAACCATGCAGCTTTGCTAGTTCAGGTTTGTAATCGAACAACTCCAACTGTGAAGGTGAGCCAGCCATGTGTAGATAAATCACCCTTTTGGCTTTAGGTACAAAATGCGAAGCCTTGGAAGCTAAAGCGTTACCAACTTGTTGAGAAGCTGACTGTACTTTGTTTCCAGAACCACCTACACAACTGCCCAACATAGTACCCAGTGCAATGCTGCCTAAACCGGTAGTGCAATTGCGTAAAAAGTGCCTTCTGGTAGTTTGTTCTAGAGATTTATATTGTAACTCTTTGAGTATGTTGTCGATGTTTTTCATTTCATTCCTTAGTTAAAAATTCATCCATATTTAAAATGGCATTTGCCACCACCGTCATAGCAGCGAGCTTTTCACAATCTCCTTCACATTTATCGGGCAATTCACTTGATTCAATATTTGCCGTTTCAAGATTCACTTTGCCCTCCATGCCTTTGTTGCTTGGCTGCTTTTCATTCTCTGGTTCATCGTAAGCTTTTGGGAAGTTGAGCAAGTTGACTACAGCACTATCATTTTCTTGGTAGAAGGCATAAGCCTCATGCCATAAATCTTGCAAAGCGGCTTTCTTCTCTGTGCTAATTTCTTTCAGCATGGCCTCTTGATAACCCATTTCAATTGCTACATTTATATCTGAATCTTTCAGCATTTTTTGCGCTAAAGCAATGGCCGTTTCTATGTAGACTGGATCATTTAAGGTGACCAAAGATTGCAAAGGCGTATTGGTTCTAATTCTTCTAGGTACACAAAATTCACGGCTTGGTGCATCAAAAGAAATCATAGAAGGATATGGGCTCGTTCTCCGCCAAAAAGTATATACTGCTCTCCTGTAGCGATCTTCGCCATCACTGGTTTTCCATTTGAGACCACTGTAAATTACTTGCCAAACACCTTCTGGCTGTGGAGGCATTACTCCTTTGCCATACATTTTATCGCTGAGCAAACCGCTTACTGCCAATGCCTGATCGCGCACCTGTTCTCCACTCAATCTAAATCGAGGACCTCGTGCAAGCAACCTGTTAGCAGGGTCTTTTGCGAGCAATTCGTTATTTACTTTTGAGTCTTGCCTATAGGTAGAAGAAAGCACTATTTCTTTCAACAGCATTTTCATACTCCATTTATAATCGTGCATAAAATTCCAAGCGAGCCATTCGAGTAATTCTGGATGCGATGGTTTTTCTCCCTGTGTTCCAAAATCTTCGGTGGTTTCTAAAATCCCTTTACCGAAAAGCTGCTCCCAAAACCGATTCACTATTACTCTTGCAGTTAATGGATTTTCTGGACTCATGATCCAATTTGCCAAATCAAGTCTGTCGGCTTCGCTTTGTCCATTTCGAGTAGTTAATGGATGTAGAAAATCAGGTGTTCCGGCTTTTACTTCTTCACCATGTGCTGTCCAATTGCCTCTTTCAAATACATGGGTTTTTCTTTTAAAGTCTGATGGATGATCTAACATTATCGGACTCCTTTTTACTTCTGCATCAGTGAGTGCTGTTAACAGTTTTTCATGTCTAGCAAACTCCATATCTTCTTCTCCCGGTAAGCTCTTCATAAAAAGCATCCATTCCATACTCCATACATAGCCCGGTTTGCCATCAAACACAAAGTACAAATCGTGCACACCTTCTATAGCTTTCAAATCGACCAAATCGGCTTTAAAGCCCCAGTTTGTTCCATTTGATTTTACAGGAATCGTTGTAATTAACTCACCATTTAAACCATCTAAGCGAATTTCAACTGTGCCTCCTGCATTTTGAGCACCATATCTCAGCAAAAGTTTATCATAATTTTGTAGATGGAATGATGGCAAACGGGCAAAACCTCCGGCTTCTACACCAAGGTATTTGTTATCAATTAAAGCACCTTTCACAATGGTATCAAAAGCATGTGGCTGCACTTTAGGTTCGATGGTTTTTAAGAAGTAATCCAGTTCTTTTACTTGCTCTTCCGATTGTGTATGTGCTAACACCCAGTTTTTCAGACTATCGATTTTCGCCTGATCTTCAGGCTTTTCATAAAACCTGATATTGGGATATTCACCCGGCACATCTTCATCCTGAGAATTGTTGAAGAAAGCATAAAACTGGTAATATTCTTCTTGTTTAAAAGGATCATAAGGATGGCTATGACACTGCACACAGGCGAAAGTTGTGCCCATCCAAGTATCCATTGTGGTATTTACTCGATCGAGCACCGCAGCAACGCGAAACTCTTCATCATCGGTTCCACCTTCATCATTGTTCATTGTATTGCGATGGAAACCAGTTGCCAATAATTGCTCATCAGTTGGGTTTGGCAATAAATCTCCCGCTAACTGCTCTATCGTAAACTGATCGAATGGTTTGTCTTCGTTAAAAGCTTTGATTACCCAATCGCGGTATTTCCAGATAGTACGTTCGGAGTCTTTTTCATAACCTTTAGAATCTGCATATCTCGCAAGATCGAGCCACATGGAAGCCCAACGTTCTCCAAATGCAGGTTGCGCCAATAAGCTATCTATCAACAATTCATAAGCTGCATCATCAGGATTTTGCATGTATGTCTGATACAGATGTTTTGGTGGAGGTAAACCAATTAAATCTAAACTCACCCTTCTTGCCAATACTGCCGGATTAGCCTGTTTAGAAGGCTGCAATTTCTCTTCTTGCAATTTACTCAGCACAAATCGGTCAATATCATTTCGTACCCAATTGCCAACATCAGACTTAGAAAAGCCTGCAAAAAAACTTTCCGGTTCAGGCACTGGAACTTCTGTAATTGTCTTGTAAGCCCAATGTTCTCCCCAATTCGCTCCTTGATCAATCCATCTGGTAAGTACATCAATTTCTTCTGCACTTAGCGGCGGACTTTCAGGAGGCATTCTTTCTTCGGGGTCTTGGTGGGTAATCCGCTTTATAAACTCGCTATGGCTAGCATCGCCGGGTATAATTGCCGGATGCCCAGATTTTGTAGGTGCTAAAGCTTCATTTTGGAAAAGCAGACTGAATTCGGCAGACTTTTTAACTCCACCATGACAGGTAATGCATTTTTTATTGAGTATCGGTTTTACTTCTGTGTTATAGTCTACCAGGGCTTCATAAAACACAAAAAACCAAACAAAAAATATCAGGCAAACAAACAGGCTGACCAGACCAATAATTCTGGCCAATTTATATGAATTGCTAATCATTTCATTTCCATTTTACACCGTAGCATTTTGCACATACAGTTAAATTGAAAATACGCTTTTTCAGCCTGATTATCAAATTCTATAAACATCTACCTGCTTATCTATTCGCTTAATGTTGATATTAGTTGAATGAAAAGTGTTACACTAGCAATCAATTATTGCGTGAGAGAAATACCCTCCATGTTTTCGAATTGAGCTTTTACTCCCCAACCACCCATATTTTCCAAAATGCCAAATGTAAGCGTATTTTTCCCTTTTTTAAGTGGTAAGTATAAGCCATCAAACAAGCCAATTGTACCCAAATAGCGATAATCTCTAGACCTAAAAATCCTTTGCCCTTCGTATATCGCATTGCCATTAAAAAAAACTTTGGCAATATCACTGTAGCCGAAATAAACCTTTTTGGTTTGATCAGTTTCTGAATAAATATCTATCGATGCCAGCACGATGTTATCTATTTCTGATATCTTGGTATACTTTGCTAGATTGAGAATGCCTTCCGACTCTACTGGATATTCATTCCATGTCAACTTTTCAGTTAAGCTTTGATGTAAAACTGTTCCTTCACCTAATGTCTCTTTGTTAGTTACATTTGACACCATCCAATTTTTAACCACCGTCTCTTCTAAAATGGGGATTTCCACATCATCTGGTAATAAAGTTGGTGTGGTTTGAGAATATTTAAAATTAGCATAATGAACTGGCCCCATAAAAGTGAACAATCCAATAGAACCACTTTCTTCTCCCCTTTTCAATTCTTCTACATGCAAAATAGGTTTCTCCATATCATCAAAATATATCTGGGTTTGGGTTCCCAAAACCACAATTTTTATCTTATGCCATTCATCAAATGTGTAATTAACTGGCGTAGCATAACGATCTCCATAATATAATTGCCAACCAGCTAAACCATTAAAAACCGGTGTATATTGGTTTGCATCTGGGTTGCCAGACTGATGTGGGCGAACATAAAAAGATTCGTAGTTACTAAAATCCTTTATCCTAAAAATCACATCATGGAAAGCCCTATGCTCTGGAAAATTGATGTCTACTTCTATGGTTCCATTTAGAAACTCAAAGTCTTTTAAGTACAGTCCACCAGATTTTAATAAGATACTTTCTTGGCCTTTGTAATTTTCTAGTTGATATTCGGCTTCTTCAAACTTCCATCTATCAGAAGAAAATGGCACTTGTGTTTGCTGGGCTATAGACCACACAGGAAATAATACTACCAACAGTATAAAAAAAGATTTTTTCATGTTTGAACTCTTTTAAATTTCAGATAATTTACCTTACAAATGAAGGTTTAACCGATTTGAAAAGTCGTTCAAGTAGAGTTCATTTAGCGTTCAAATCGCAGCTTTTTAGAAAAACCCTATGTCTGACAGCCAATATTTAGCCCTTTGCAGAAACCTGATAGAAAAAAAGCTCTATCCAGACCAGAAACAGGTAAAATTGAAGCAACGAGACTTCAATTACTTATCTGTAATGATCGAAGAAGCATCTGGGGTAGTGTTGAGTCTGTCAACCATGAAAAGATTATGGGCAACCGATGTAAAACAACCTCACCCTAGCACATTAAATGCCTTAGTCTCAATATTGGGTTTTAAGGAGTGGAATGATTTTAAACTAGCACATCAAACACAACCAAAAGTTCAAGAAATTCACCCACAAAAACTGCAAAAGAAATTATTACCTCTTGCAGTAGTAGTTACACTTTTACTTACCGGTTTTTTGTATTGGAGTTTTACCAAGGAAGACAGCAAAAGCAGTTTACAAATTAACGGGCCATTCAACTTCGCAGCAAATAAAACAGTTTCTAGTGGAGTGCCAAACTCGGTAATTTTTGATTATGATGTTGCCAATATAAAAGCGGATAGTTTTTTTATTCAGCAATCTTGGAATGCGCAAAACAAAGAAGCGATTAATCCCGAAGGCAAGCATTTTTCAAGCATTTACTATTATCCGGGTTTCCATAAAGCCAAGCTCATCGCTAATGATTCCATCCTAAAAGTGCATCGCATTCACATTACTACAGATGGCTGGAAAGCTTACACAGCACATTCAGATTATCAAGATATTCCATATTATCTCGATGATGATCTTATAAAAGATGGCATGTTACAAGCTTCTGAGAAACAGATTTCTGATGCTAAAACGGATTTGAACAAACCTTATATTCTTGTATTCAATAATGTAAAAGACTTTGGCAATATACAGAGCACAGATTTTCATTTTAATACCAAAGTAAGATGCGACAGTACAGACAAAGAGGTTTGCTCTAGTCTGGAAATCAGAATATTATGCGAAGACCACATCTATTTCATGGGGCTTACAGAACCTGGATGTGTAGGCAATGCAAACATGAAAATTGGCAATAAATACATCGATGGAAAAACAAACGATCTTTCTGGCTTTGGTGTAGATGTAAACCAGTGGAACGATTTCGATATAACAGTGCAAGACAAACACGCTATTTTAAAAGTTAACAATAACTCTGTATTAGAAACTACTTTCAATAAAGGTTTGGGCAAGATTGTCGGCTTGGTTATAGGTTTTAAAGGCAGAGGTTTTATAGATGAAGTTAGTCTACAAAATGGACAAGGTGAAATGGTTTATCATGACGATTTCATGAGTAATCTTTAGCAATTACTTTTTTAATTCCTTCTTTGTAAGGCGTAGGCTTAAAGTCGAATCGCTTTTCAAATTTTGAGCTGTTAAACACATAGTCTCTATCAACTTGGTAGAGCATTTCATACAATTCTTTCATTAAAGGATTGAACCAACCCATTATTTTTACAATGAATTTGCCTGCTACTTGTACCTTTGGTTTTACACCGAATTCAGCCGCAATCATATCTATCCACTCCTTGCCAGTTGGCGGATTTGAGGCTGTTGGTAAATGCCACACTTCTCCATAAGCATCATCAGTATTGCCTAATAATGCAGTGGCTTTGCCAGCATCGGGAGTATATGTAAAAGAGTGTTTGCAATTGAGATTACCTAACCAATTAGCTGTTTTACCCTTTGCAAAATTGTTGAAAACAGTTTCTGTAAGCACACTGTTTTGCCCGATTGCAGGTCCATAAAAATCTGCCGAGCGAGCGATTAATGCATTTATCTTTCCTTCATTAATATTACTCATTAGCACATCTGTAATCCAAGCGCGAACTTTCCCTTTCTCACTTGGTGGATTGATGGGAGTTTGTTCATCCATAGGACTCAAATGATCTTGATCGTACATATAGATATTGTCAAAGTACACCAGCTTACAACCATTTTCGATACATGCTTTAATTACATTATCCATTGTTTTGGGCCAGTTCTCTTTCCAAACCTTATAATTATATGGAAAGCCTACTGTGAGATAGACAATCTCTGAACCTGCAACCGCTTTCATTACATCGTCAGCATTGGTGAGATCTGCACTCAGCAACTCATCATTAGGATTTACCTTTTGTGGATTTCGACTAACTAATCTGATATCTTCGGTAAATTCGGTTAAAGATTTGGCAACTTCTTTTCCAATTACTCCACCTGCTCCAAGAATAGTTTGTTTACTCATTTTTTCTAAAAAATAATTTTGAAATGTATGCTCTTTCTAAAATTTCGTTGTAATCTTTAAATATCTTGATTTGGTTAGTCTTTAGATTGGCCTAATTTAATGGGATTTAATTAATTTTTAGGAGGTTTTTAGTCTTATAATCAGTTAATTAAAAATAAATTAATCAAATTAGTATAAAGCATTTTTTAAGCAGCTAAGATTAATTTTTTATGAGCTTTTCATTCTGAAATTTGAATCCCTTTAGAAAGTACCTAGTTTTGCTTTATCGTTAATTCGAAAATCTAATATGAAGAAATTACTGCCAAAAGGCACTGTAAATAAAAAAATTACCCTATCGCTTACCGATGCTGAAAGAAACCGTTACAAAGCTTTCTGCAAAGCCATTGGCATGAACTATTCTGAGGTATTTAGGTATTTTTGTAATGAGATGATTCAGAATGAGTGTAAAAGGCTAAAAGTGGATATTACCAACTTCGAACCGGAAATTCAATTTGAAATCAACACGGAAGAAGAACTCAAGAAAAACAGACAGTTAGATCTTTTCGGACAAGAATAATTATGTTTTACATTGCATTGCTTCGTGGAATAAATGTAAGTGGCCAGAAAAAAATTAAGATGGCTGAGCTTAAAACTATGTTTATAGACCTTAAGCTTGATAAAGTACAGACTTACATACAAAGTGGTAATGTGATTTTTGAAAGCAATGAAAAGGATAGCCTACTCCTTGCAGAAAAGATTAAAGCTAAAATTCTAGATACGTTCGGCTTTGATGTAGATGTATTTGTATACAATAAAGAAGATTTTGCCAAAAGGGTTAATGCAAGTCCTTTTAAGGATGAAGCTATAGAGAGTCTATATTTTACTTTTCTCTCAGAACAACCAAAGGAAATCCCCACTGAAAAGATTGAGAAAGCAAAAAAAGAGAGTGAGTCTATTCATTTCGATGGTGACACTATTTATCTCTGCTATAAAGAAGGGTATGGAAAAAGTAAAGTCACCAATAATTTTTTTGAGCAGAAATTGAAGCTTAAAGCTACCACCAGAAACTGGAAAACATCACAAAAGCTCCTCGAAATGATTAAGCAAGCTGAAGAAGCTTCATAATTCAATCAATTATCAGCTCTTTTACTTTTGTCTGCAAGACTGGTACAATATCTTCTTCAAACCAAGAGTTTTTCCGCATCCAAATATTATTTCTTGGTGAGGGATGCGGCAAAGGAATATAAGAAGGCAAGTATTCATAGAAAGTCTTTACTGTTTCAGTTAATGTCTTCTTTGATACTTTTTCTTTCAAATAATATTTCTGAGCATATTGCCCAATTAATAAGGTAAGTTGCAAGTTGGGCAATAGCTTTAATAGTTGACTATGCCACAAAGGAGCACATTCTTTTCGTGGTGGCAAATCGCCAGACTTCCCCCTACCCGGATAACAAAACCCCATTGGGATAATGGCAATCTTTTCAGTATTATAAAAAATATCTGTATCAATTCCCATCCATTCGCGTAGTCTTTTGCCACTTTGGTCGTCCCATGGAATACCAGATTGATGTACTTTAGTTCCAGGTGCCTGCCCTACTATTAAAATCTTACTTTTCTTATGTGCCGAAACAACAGGATTTGCACCTAGTGGTAGGTACTCTTGGCAAACAGTACATTTTCTAATTTCAGCTAATAAGTTTTCAAACATCTGCTAATTCTTTCATTTAAAAACACTTCATCAATTATAAATATAGTTTATGATGAAAAAAAATCATTAAAAAAACAGCCCTCTATACAACCAGTGGCCATTTTTTAAAAAAAAGTATATTTTTTTATTTTATATTGGAACGATCATTCCATTTTACCGTTTATCAATTTGGAACGATCGTTCTGTAATCTAAACTTAAAATTTTAAATCAAAAAGAAATGAGCAATCTATCAGGAAAAAAAGCAGTAATTACTGGCGGAAATAGTGGTATTGGTTACGAAACCGCTAAACTTTTTAAAGCTAAAGGTGCCGAGGTAATTATTACTGGCAGAAATTCTGAAAAAGTACAAATAGCCGCTGAAGAACTTGGAGTAAAAGGATTAGTGACAGATCAATCTGACTTAAAGGCAATTGAACGATTAGTAAGTGAAGTAAAAGAAACTTTTGGCAAAATAGATATCTTATTTATTAATGCTGGAATTGCCGCTTTTGCTCCTTTTGAAATGGTAACTGAAGAGCATTTAGATAATATTATGAACATCAATTTTAAAGGAGCATTTTTCACCCTACAAAAATTTACTCCAATATTAAAAGAAGGAGCTTCTGTAATTAACCTCTCTTCTTTAAATGCATATTCTGGTATGGATAATACAGTTGCATACGCTGCAAGTAAAGCTGCCATGAACTCATTTACAAGAACGGTTGCTCAAGAATTAGCACCTAAAAAAATTAGGGTAAATGCCGTATGCCCAGGACCAATTGAAACACCAATTTTTAGTAAAATGGGAATTGCTGATGCTGATCGTGAAGCTTTTGCTGCCAATGCAACTTCTAAAATTCCTTTAAAAAGATTTGGTAAGTCAGAAGAAGTGGCAGGTCTTGTTTCTTTTCTGGCCTCTGATGAAGCAGCATTTATTACTGGTAGCGAATATATGATTGATGGAGGTTTAGGCCTAAAAACCATTTGATTTTTAAAAAATAAAACAGATTTGATAAATTGCAGTAAATATTAAGCGCATTTACTGCAATTTATTTTTAATATGCCAAGAGTTAAACAATTCGATAAAGATGAAATATTAGCCAAAGCCATGAACCTATTCTGGCAAAAGGGTTACCATGCGACTTCAATTGGCGATTTGGTAGAATACACTGGGGTGAACAGACAAAGTTTGTATAGTACTTTTACTAATAAAGATGAATTGTTTAACCAAGCTTTTGAAAGATACAGAACTATCTATTTAAACAAAGCCTGTGATTTTCTTTCTACTAAATCTTCTGCCAAAGAGGGCATTAAAGATTTTTTCTTAAAAGCTATTGATAACTCTTTGAGTGACCCAGAACACAAAGGCTGCTTTGTACTCAACACCACTACAGAAATGGTTCCTGAGAACCCAAACTTGATGCGGGTAATCGCAGAACACCAACAAACTTTCGAGAAAATCCTAATAGAGTTTATGGAGAAAGGGATTACTCTTGGTGAGTTTCCAGAGAATATCGATTTGAAATCGACTGCTGCATTCCTAATTACCTTATACAATGGTTTAGTTGTGATGAGTAAGTTTAGAACTGAAAAAGAATACCTCACCAATATTTTAGATACTGCTCTCAAAGTACTCGATCACCCTGCTTAACTATTTTACTTTGTTACGCTTAGAAAAAATATAGTAAAGCGTAATACCGCTAAATAGACCAATTAATAAGAAAATTAAGAATCCACTACCCAAACTTTCCTGATTCCCTAATGCTATTTGCACTGTTTGATAACTAATATAGGCAAACAGAATAGCTATAATTGCATTGATATATCTAATTAACCTCGTTGCCTTTTTATACTGCCCTTCCGCATTGCTCTCAGTAATTTTAGTGGGATAATTGAAATTATGCGGAAACTTGGTCATAAAGAACAAGCTAATGAATAATACCATCGAAACAATTGGCAAAAACCAGATAGAGATTTTACTACTGTAATTATCTACATTCCCACGAATATTAAAATGGCTGGGAATGGTTTCAGGTAAACTGCCATAATGCATTATGATATTGATAAACATCCAGATTATGGCAAGTACGCCAATGGCTTCCATTAAATAATCGGCAGCAGTTCTTTTAATATAAATCTTAGGTCTGGTCATATTTAAATTAATAAATATTTCGGGTTAATTGTTTGCTTAATCTATAGTTAAATTACTACCCCACCAATCTGCGTTTGGTTGCCAATCCGGTTTAAACATATCCATTCTTTGTGCTTCGAGATTAGGTAATAATTCATTTCTAATTTTTTGATCTCTGGCATTATCTAAAACCACATCATATTCTTTATCTGGTATAGGAAATTGTGCATTTACTTCTTCTAACCATTTAAAAAGTTTTGTCTCCATTGTATGCACTCTTTCTGCATTTTGAAAAGCAAGCTCTTCCTGTTCTGAAATATCTTTAGCTAAATTGTGCAGTTCGTTTCTATCATCCTCCCAATAGTGTATCAGCTTCCAGTCTCCTTCTCTAATAATTGATGATGGTTCACCGCCTTGATTCCCGTAATGCGGATAATGCCAATACAATGTGCGCTCAGCAATTTCTTTTCCATCCATTAATGGTAATACGCTCACCCCATCCATATGCTGATCGGGTAAAAGCGGAATACCAGCCAGATCAAGTATTGTTGGAAATAAGTCCATCCCAGTTACTGGAGTATTTATATCATAATTTTCAGCTTTTAACCAAGGCACTTTAATAAAATAAGGTTCTCTAATACCTCCTTCCCATTGATAACCCTTACCACCTCTTTGTGGCAGATTGGAAGTAGAATAATTATCACCTGATGCCACTCCTCCATTATCAGATGTAAAAATTACGATGGTATTTTCTGCTAATCCGAGTTCTTCAAGCTTACTTGTTACAATTCCGACTGCTTCGTCCATCGTTTCTACCAAACCTCCGTAAACCGGATTATCTTGAACTGTTCTAATCGGCAAGACCCTTTCCATTTCGTAGCCATGATCTTTTATTCCCTGTGTTTCTGCTTTTTGCTTGTACTTATCCCATTTTTTTTGTGTGGTTTGAATTGGACCATGCACCGCATAAAAAGATAAGAAAGCGAAAAAGCTGGTATCTTTATGTTGTTCGATAAATGATGCTGTTTCATTTGCCAACCTCAAAGAGAGATTTTCTCCATCTTCATGATTTTCTAATTTCGGATTATTAAATGGTGAAAAGTAACCACCCATTGGACTCCCTTTTTCAAAACCACCTTTGTTTATTTCAAACCCGTGATCTTCTGGTAGCGAACCTTCTCCACCTAAGTGCCACTTGCCAGCAAAAAAAGTCATGTAACCTGCCTGTTTCATTGCTTCTGCTATGGTAATATCTTGAGCTGGCAAAGCATGGGTATATTCAGCAGGCAACAATTTATCATGTCTGTTATATGTTCTCCAATCTTCACCTGATGCAGCACCTATCCAATCGGTAATTCCATGTCTGGCAGTGGCTTTACCCAACATAATACTGGCTCTCGAAGGACTACAAACTCTACTTCCTGCATACGCTTGTGTAAAGCGAAATCCACTTACTGCAATTTTATCAACATTGGGTGTCTCATAGAATTTACTACCTGTAACACTTAAATCGTGCAAACCAAGATCGTCTACCAGAATAAATAATACATTTGGTTTTCTTAATTGCTCAACCGACTCATCTTTATCTTTACAAGAATATGTTATAACAAGTAAAAAAATTAGTAGGAGTTTATAGTTTTTCATTTTCTAAAATTAATCGATGTTATATGTATTTTTGATGCAATACCGCTTTATCTCAATGTGCTACAAATTAGATAAATACACAAGAAAATAGGTCTATTTTATCCATCTCAACTCACATTCCACAATTTTTACCATAATAAAAATGATTTTTACATTTTTATTATATGTTGCAACATATATATTTGCATTATAATTTTAAATAAGAATTCTAAAACATAAATAAATAAAACCATGACATCAGTAAAAGGAAAATGGGCAATTGACCCAATGCATAGCGAAATCCAATTTAAAGTAAAGCACCTTGTTATTTCAACCGTAACTGGAAGTTTCACTGCATTTGATGGTACTGTAGACGCTGACGGCGAAGAGTTTGAAGGCGCAAAAGTTGCATTTACTGCAGATACAGCCAGTGTTACTACTAACAATTCTGACAGAGATGGTCACTTAAAATCTGGTGATTTCTTTGATGCTGAAACTTATCCAAAACTTAGCTTTGAATCTACTTCATTCACTAAAACAGGTGATGATGAGTATGAATTAAAAGGTAACCTTACTATTAAAGATGTAACTAAAGAAGTTTCTCTTAAAGTTGAACATGGTGGTATTATGGTTGACCCTTACGGTAATACTAAAGCTGGTTTTGAAATCAGTGGTAAAGTAAACAGAAAAGAATATGGTCTTAACTGGAGTGCAGTTACAGAGGCTGGTGGTGTTGTTGTTGGAGATGACGTAAAGCTTCTTCTGAACGTTCAGGTTGCAAAACAATAAGTTAAAAACTTTCCTTTACTATTTAATATAGTAATACGCCATGGCCCGTGCGTAATTGCACGGGCCCATTTTTTTGTATTAATCTTAGAATTTATTAAAACTTTCTAAGTCGGCAATGTTTAAAGCTTGTATTTGTGTAAAAATTTTAATTAGCTTTAAACAATGCGTAAAATCTTTTCCATAGTATTTCTTTGTAGTTTCCTCTTCTATCAGATGGGACACTTTGCTGTGTCTTGGCTTATGGAAGGCTATTCAGATGTAGTATGGACTTATAAGATTGAAAAAAACCTTATAGAAAAAAAGGAATTTATCGAGTATGCTATTCCTTTTTCAACACCTTATCAATTAGACAGGCCAGATTTTTACCAAACTAATACCGAAATTGAAATTGATAACGAGTATTACAGAATTATAAAACAGCGCTACGCAAGAGATACACTTTTTGTGGTGTTTGTAAAAGATACAATAAAAAATAAAGTAGACGAATCTGTAAAAGAGTGGCAAACCTTTACTGCTGAATCTAACTCATCTTCTCAAAAAGGAAAAGAGTTTATTCGTTTCCTTATATCACCAAAGCCATTTTTACCAGTAGATTTTATCAAAATCGAATTAAATGCAGCTATATTGGCTGATGGTAAAAATAAAGGCTTTTTAATTAACCATTTTTCAGGTTTAACGCTGGAAATACCTGTTCCCCCACCGGAAAGCACTTCTTTATCATAACACATAACTTTCTCTCAGAACTAGTTTGTCTTTTCTGAAGATGCGACTATGTGTCTTGATATTTTCTAATGCCCTTTTGGCAACCATCTGTATTTCAACTTAAAGCAGCAGTTTTCTTTTGTTTCATATTAAATTTAACTGAAACAAGCTTCATAAGTCATTTTCTTGCAAAAGAGGCTGCTGCCCCTGAAGTAATTGTGATACAGATCGTATGTCATACATTATGGCTATCAGTATTTTATTGCGCCTGTTACTGATAGCCATAACAAGGGCTACACATATATATAGCTATCTCAATACAAACATCTTTTATTAAATGAAAATGAAAACAAATACTATATCTGCACTTTTATTAAGTTTATTTTTAGTTGCTATAACAAGTAATTTTAGCGAGTCTTTAGCACAAGGTTGTGTAGCAATTAGACACTTCTCTTCTTGTAATGGCAATAGTCTAGAATCTAATTTGGTAGAGAAAGGAAGCTGGCAAGTAGGTATGAACTACCGGTATTTTAGATCGTTCAGACATTTTAGAGGCACAGAAGAAGAACCAGACAGAGTATCAAATAACTCAGAAGTAATAAATAATGCGCACGCATGGGATTTTAACATCACTTACGGATTAAGTAGTAGATTATATACCAACTTGACTTTACCATTTGTAATCAATACCCGCTCCTCTTTGTACGAACATGGTCGCGAAGAAAGGAATACCACCTACTCTAGAGGCATGGCAGATGTGCGAATTGGAGTGGGTTATTGGTTACTAAACCCAGAAGAAAACGAAAAAGGAAACATTGCGATTGGAGCAGCTCTTAAACTGCCAACTGGAGATTATAATGCAAGCGATATTTTTTATAATGTAGGACCAGAAGGAACTCCTCAAGTAAGACCTGTAGATCAATCTATACAACCTGGCGATGGTGGTTTCGGTATTAGCTTCGATATCCAGATTTACAAGAAAGTTAGTGAAAGGTTATTTGCTTATGGTAGTGGCTTTTACCTTATCAACCCAAGAGAAACGAATGGAACCAGAACCTTCCGCGAAACCTTGAGTCCGATTTTACAGAATGAAGCTATCATGGCTGTACCAGACCAGTTTTCTGTGAGAGGTGGATTAAATTACGCTTTTCCAGTAACTGGATTAGGTGGTTCTTTAGGATTGAGATACGAAGGTGTACCTGTTGAAGACCTTGTTGGGGGAAATCAAGGATTTAGAAGACCGGGCAATGTACTTTCAGTTGAGCCAGGCATAAGTTATATGAAAGACAATGTGACATTAGGGTTGAATGTTCCTATTGCGGTAAGAAGAGATAGACCGCAAAGTATTACTGATATGGAAACAGAACAAAGTACTGGCAATCCAAGAAATGGCGATGCCGCATTTGCTGATTACCTTATCAACTTTTCTATCTCTTACAGAATTGGTAAAAAGCTAGAATATCCTGTTTTGCCAAATGGCACATTCAACAATTAAAAGAAATTAGTAATCTGTAATATAATTCCATAGAGGTTGTGATTTTTTATTGCAACCTCTTTTGTTTTATAAGTTAGTAAATAATGTTTATTGATTCAATTTTCTTGCAGTCTTTCTATCATATCTTCATAAGCTCCAGATAATGCATTCTCTTGCCCAGTTAGTTCTTCTACACGGATAAAAAATTGAATTAGAATGAGATCGATATTCTCCATCTGATGGGTTTCTGCTTCAAAATATAAATCAACTATTTTATTAATAGACCTTTGAGTGATGATATCTTGCAATCCATAAACCAGCGTGAGTCTTTGCGTTGTTTCAAAATCTAATTCGGAAACGATGCCTGTAGATTTGGTAGTTTCCCAAGCTGTTTTCGTCATCATGGCATCGACTAAGCTTTGTTGATTTGTTAAAACTCCCAGATCAAAAAAGTCTTTCTTCTTTAATTCTTGCTTCAAGCTATCATTCTTATTAGTAATGAGGCTATCTAATCTGCTTTTAATTTGTTGATGACTTTTTCTCCACCGCTCTAAGATTTTTACATTTATCTCAAGCTCTTTTTTGAGGCTTTCAACTGCTATTTCTTTTTGCTTGTTGATTTTATAAGTATCGTATAGCTTGTTAATAAAAAGTGCGAATAAAACACTAAAAATGATCAGGAAACCTTCAGCCAAATATCTCTTCATATAATTGGGTTTATATATTCTATTAAAAATAGTATGCAGTTTTAATACACACAAACCCAATCCACTTTACTCATTTTGATGTATTTTAATCTATGATTATTGCTAAAAGAAAAAAAGCGAAAGTTCTCCACTCCCGCTTTTAAATCTTGTCAGTTTATTAAATTATCGCATGAAACTAAACATTAGATTGTGTAAATCTCAAAAGGTTTAATTCACGTGAAAAATTTAATTCTTATTCCTTTCTTAAATGCACAATTGGGTTTGCTAAAGCAGCTCTTAAGGTGTTAAAACCAATTGTAAAAGCTGCAATCAATGCGACTAAAGAACCTGCCAGCAGTACACTTATAAAGTCTACTTTAATTCTATAGGAGAATTGTTGGAGCCAATCATTCATAAAATAAATAGACAATGGAATACCAATGACAAAACCGATGAGGATGAGTAGCATAAATTTTCTTACTACCAACATTACAATTTGAGGTACTGTAGAGCCTAGCACTTTTCTAATGCTAATTTCTTTGCTTTTTTCTTCTGTGGTAAATAATACAATTCCGTATAATCCCATGCATGAAATTATGATGCTGAGAGCAGCAAAAATACTAAAGAGTTTTAAGAATCTTCTTTCACTATTGTAAACTGCCTGATAAGTTTCGTCTACAAATTGAAAACTAAAATATTCGTCTGGTGAGAAGTTTTTCCAAATGGTTTCAATATCATCTAGTGTTGAGAAAACATCATTAGTTTTTAATCTGATTATGATATTATCTGGGCTAAGTCTAGTACCGGGAGGAACTGTACAAAACACTACAGGAATTACATTAGATAGCAAAGATTGATAATGATAATTATCAACAACACCAATTACCTCATGCCTTGTATCGTCAATTTCAATCATGCTTTTAACGGGGTCTTTTCCCCCCATTACATCCATTGCTGCTTTGTTTAGAATCACCTGACTCTCAGCACTAAAATCCGTTTCTCTTACAAAGTTTTGTCCATGTATAAATGGAATTTCCAAGGTTTCAAAAAAGTCTTGATCTATAGATACAATATGAATTGATTTTTTATTTACTCGAGAGGTCTCATCCCACGATAAACTTCCTGTATTATTCATTTGGCTCGGCAAAGACTCTCCTGAAACGGTTACAGCTTCTACAGCGGAAAGCTTTGCTATTTCCTCTTTTACTAATTTAATTTTTTCTTGGGTTGCTCTATCTTCTACCTTTATTGTAAGCAATTGCTCCTTGTTAAACCCAAGGTTTTTGTGTGACATAAAATCGACCTGTCTGTAAACAATTAAAGAAGAAATAATTAGAAATACTGATACTGCAAACTGAAATGATACCAATATTTTTTGCAGGTTATTTTTACGAGTTTGATTGGCCTGTTTATTCAATATTTTACTTACCGAAACAGAGGTGAGCAACCAAGCTGGGTATAAACCAGCTAATGTGCCACATATAAAAACTAATGCAACAAATAAGCTAATAGATTCTCTACTCAGTAATATAGAAAATGGAATTGGTTTAGCTAAAAAGCTTGTAAATATTGGCCATAAAATATATACCAACAATATTCCCATAATCATACTTAAACACAAAGTAATATTAGACTCTGTTAAAAACTGAACAAGAAGTTGTTTTTTGCTAGCACCCAAAACTTTTCTCACTCCCACTTCTTTAGCCCTTTTATTTACTCTGGCTCCCATTAAATTAAGGTAATTGATAGTTGCTATAAGAATTATAAAGAAACCGATAATGGTAAAAGTGATAATGTTATCTATACTTGTTTCTGCATTCGCTCCACTTATTTCTGAAGAATATAAGTGAACTTCTTTTAAAGGTTGAAAATAAAATGAGCGATTTGAAACAAAATCTGCCCCTAATGCTCGCTCTACAATATTTGGAAATTGTGATTCTATTCTTGTTACATCAGTCTTTTTGGGTATGTAAACATATGTATGCAACCAATTAAATCCCCAGTGTTTATTAAACCTGCTATATAAATCAAAAGCGTTAGAAATAGACCCCAACACCTCAAAAGGTAAATCTGTATTGGAGGGTAGGGCTTCCATTACTCCATCGATACGCATTGTTATATTAGCATTTCCATCGTAAATTTTAATGGGCAAAAGCTTACCAACTGGGTTTACTCCTTCACCAAAATATTTAATTGATACTTCTTCTGTGAGCACCACTGTATTTTTCTCTGTTAATGCATGCTTGGGATCACCGTATTTAAATGGCAAATCGAACACATTGAACATCGACGAATCTGCCCAGTAAAAATTTTCTTCGTAGTATTTTTGACTGTCTAACTCAACAAAAACCGGATCGTTACCAAACCGAGCAAATTGCATAGAAGATTCAAAATCTGTTAAAAATGCATCTGCAAGCGGTGTTGGTGTAGACCTCACCAGATTTTTAGACTCTGGATTATACTGTAAGACTCTATAGATGTTTTCGCCTTTAGCGTGGAAATTATCATAGCTTAATTCGTAGCTTACAAAAGCATAGATAAACAAAAAAGACATTAAACTTATGGTGAGCCCAAGCAGATTTATTACAGTAAATAATCTGTGTTGCAATAAAGATCGAACACTGATTTTTATATTGTTATGAATCATAAGTGTATCAATTACTAGGAGAAAAAGTGTTTTTACATTTTTAAAATTATGGATTCTAAAAGCCATTAATACAGCTTTTAAATAACCGAAATACAACTTTACACTAGATTGAGATTCGCTTTTCCATTCAAACCATTCGTGTAAATCTCCAATTATTTCATCAGCAAATCTCTCTTTAAACATTGCTTCAAGTAGCGAATCAATCCATTTTGGTGGGTATCTTTTCATAAGCAATTATGGATTTATACCGGGCATCAACTTCCATAGTTTATCGCGTAGATTCCTAGCATTCTCTAGTGCTGCCCTACCATCAGAAGTAATTTTATATAAACGCTTACTTCTTCCTCCTCTAGCATTGCTCGCCCCTCCAACATAAGAGTCAACAAATCCTTTTTCTTCTAATCGATATAAAGCTGTATGTATCGTACTCACAGTTACAGTTCTACCAGTTTGTTCTTCTATTTCTTTTAAAATAGAAATACCGTAAGCATCACCATTCAGAATGCCGACCATGAGTAGGATCATCTCTTCAAACTCTCCCAAATGGGTTCCTTTCATAATTTAGTTATGATTATATTCGTAAATGTAAATCAAATATATTTATTACATTCTTAAATGCCAATTAAATAAGTAATAAATTATAAAACTGTATAAAAGAGAATTAAATTTATTTGATAATTGAACAAAAGATCTGAAGTGAATTGAAGCTAAACATTTATACTTTTGAGACTTCAAAAAGGATCATTTCTATTCAAGCTTCTTGATATAAAGTATAAATACACATAATAAAAGCGTAAAAAACTAGAGATTTAAGATTTTAACAAATTTTAAGGCTTTAAGTTTTGTATTTAAAATTTCAAGTGTATACTTTAGTGCCAATTATAGATATAACAAAAAGATATAATATTTCTATCTCCTAGTTGCTATATCAAATTCAATAACATACATCTAAAAGTACTGTAAGCCAAAAGTGAACTCTAAAGTTAATATATCAAATTTAAGCTCTGCAATATTTATGTTGATTGCAGCTCTTTGGTTATTTGGTATATCTAACAGTTTCGCAGCAGATTGGCAAACACAAAAACACTTACAAGAAACTACGCTAGGTAAAGATGCTACCTTTCATGCAAATAATGCTTTACCCACATCTCATAACAACAAATCTGTTTTAGAAGAATCACTTAATTCGGAAAAATCAGAAGAAGAAGACTCTGAAGATAAAAATACCAAGACTAGCTTTAGCCTAATATTCAACACGGTTTATACACCCTGCTTATGGGTTGACTATCCTCAGTTCAATCATAAGCAACAATTTTCTCTGTTGAGCAAGCCAGATATCTTTATTCTGAATTGCTCATTCCTTATTTAAATCTCCCAATTCTACGTTTTTATTTCCCCATTTAAGACTCAAAAGTCTTAACTAATGGTTATCTAAAACCTTGTTTGCTGACTCATTTCTAATTGCTAAGATTAGATTGCTAACCAATTATTAAAGGTGAAAGGAGAAAGAATGCAAGCTATATAACATAGTGTAGAATACATATTCAATAATCATCCGTATTGAATATTAGTGCAGATGGAGAGCAGATGAAATTGGTTATAGTTAGAACAACTTATTTAGATGAGAAGTGAAAATGTAGAGTTCTAGTGGCAATAACACATTATTATAAAGAGAATTTCTTCATGATCTGAAAATAAATTATACACCAGTTATGAAATAACTAAAGGTAAAGGACAAATTGAGAAACAAACACATAAAAACATGCTTATGGGAGTAATTTCCTTTGCCAATAGTAAAGTTAGATTTGCTTTTATGTTGATGAATTTTAAAATGAACTTTCTATTGGTAAATAAAGAATTGTCTCCAACCCATTTTAATTGCAATACTAAACGAAGTAATGCTAAACACTTAACCAATATCGATTAATAGCTTTAACCATCAGGCAATGAGTCTGTAAAAATTTTTAGAAGAATTTATATTACAGCTCATTGCCTATTTTAAAAAACATACTATACACAAAACCAATAATTACTACTATGCAATTAGTAAACACATTCATTAAAAATGACATAAGTTTAAATCAAAACCTTAACTCTAATAAAAGTCAATTGTAGAGAAAAATCTAGAGACATTACAACACAAGTAAGAGATAATATAAATTGTATATATATGGAAAAGATTAAGACAATAGGTTAAGCTACTTTAATGGTCTATCTATTGCCATAATCAAGTTCCTAGTGTCTCCACATAGGTTGTACATAAATGCATTTGACTAATTGTTTGGTTTTAAAACATATTAAGCTAAATGCGCTACATAGATTACTTGACTTTAACTATGAGCTACAGTTGTTAATTAGCATTATAGCTAAAAGATTAAGCTTAGTTTTTTGCATTAGTACAATCTTGTAGGAGATTAAAAAGATATCGTTAAGGAAAGCCTGAGTAACATAGATATCGACATTTATAGACAAAAATTTTCATACCTAATTGATCATTTAATACTTAACAATCAACGTTTCCCAGCCGATTTCTCATAGTGAATTTTTCACGTCGGCTGATGTAAGATAAAGAAACCGGATTTTTTCCGGTTTTTTTATTTTCAATGCTTTCTAAGCTTATCGCATTTAAAGTTATTTCTTTATAGTGCAAACTCTATTGAACGGAAATTGAGAATTTGTAATTAGAATTCTTCTTTTTACTATTAAAATATAACTTGAGTAAGTTTTGCATCTCTACTGAATATAATATTTCTCTCCATCACAATAAGTTACAGTTATTCATTTATTTAATTCAACTCTGTATAAGATATATTAAACTTCTTAACAAAAGCAGTTCAACTTAGTAAGTAATATAATTACTCTTATTTGGGCGTTTAAATATGTACGATCTATCAAAAGAAAATTTCAGTTATTACTTACATTCATAATTTTTTATTTAAAGCTTACACGAATTTAACTATCATACAAGATCAGTGAAAATTGGTTAAGATTAGTACAATTTAATCTCACCAATAAGTGATATAGTATGGCTAAGTTAAAAGTTTACCTCATCGCATTTTTCCCATTTTTTTCTACTTATGTATATGCCCAAACAGAATATTCTATTGCACGTGAATGGAACGAAGTATTACTTACCTGCATCAGAAATGATTATGCACGTCCTACAATTCATGCAAGAAACCTTTTTCACATTTCTGCTGCCATGTACGACGCTTGGGTGGTAACCAGTAAAACAACCGCCAAACCGTATTTTCTCAATAAAAATGTAGGAGGTTTTTACACACCTTTTGAAGGTTTTACCTATGCCGGTACCAACATAGAAGATGCTCAAAAAGAAGCCATAACTTATGCTGCTTATCGGTTAATTAATTACAGATTTAGAAATGCACCTCGATATGCCATTGCCAAAAATTATATTGATAGTTTGATGAATACTTTAGGGTATAATCCTAGCATAATCAGTACTAATTATGCTTCTGGTTCAGCCGCCGCATTGGGTAATTTTATTGCCAGACAAGTAATTCTTTATGGCCAGCAAGATGGCTCTAACGAATTAGATAATTATGAAAACATGTATTACGAGCCAATCAATGATCCACTCGAGCTGTCAGAATATTCAAATGAGTTTGTCACTGATCCGAATAGATGGCAACCATTGATTTTAAGTGTTCCATTTATAGACCAAAGTGGCAACCTCATTAACTTTTCAATAGTAGATTTTTTAAGTCCAGAATGGGGTAATGTAATTCCTTTTGCCTTAGACGATGAAGACAAGACTACTTATACCAGAGATGGTAATACTTACCAAGTTTATTGTGATCCCGGACCTCCACCTTTTATTAATACAACAACTAGTAACGGAATAGATGATCCCTATAAATGGGGATTTAGTATGGTATCTGTTTGGGGAAGCCATCTAAGTCCATTTGATAGCGTAATGATCGATATTTCACCAAATAGCATTGGCAATATCTCTTTAGAATCACTCCCAAATAAATTCGAAGATTATCAAAATTTCTATGATTTCTATAGTGGGCAAGATAATAGCCAAGGTTATACAGTTAACCCAAAAACAGGAAACCCCTATAATGTACAAATGGTACCAAGAGGTGATTATGGAAGAGTATTAGCAGAATTTTGGGCAGATGGACCAGACTCAGAAACTCCTCCTGGCCACTGGTACACTATTTTAAATTATGTGAGTTATCATCCGAAGTTTGTGAGACGGTATAAAGGTATAGGCCAAAGACTAAATAAACTAGAATGGGATATTAAAGCTTATTTTATTCTAGGTGCAACAATGCATGATGCGGCCATTGCCGCTTGGAGTGTAAAGGGATATTACGATTATATAAGACCAATTTCGGCAATCAGATACATGGCTTCAAAAGGGCAATCTACTAATACCCAATTACCTAATTATTCTCCAGAAGGATTACCTCTAATTGATGGATACATAGAACTAATTACTGAAAATGATACCTTGGTAGGAGAAAATAATGAAAACTTAAATAAGATAAAAGTATACTCTTGGAGCGGGCATAAGTTCGATCATGACCAAAATGTTTATGAAACTAAAGTCTCTTGGATTTTAGCTGAAGAATGGTGGCCATATCAACGACCATCTTTCGTTACTCCACCATTTGCCGGTTATGTTTCTGGTCATTCTACCTATTCAAGAGCCGCCGCAAATGTAATGACATTGCTTACAGGTGATGAATATTTTCCAAACGGATTAGGTGAATTTGTAGCAGAAAAAAATAAGTTCCTATTCTTTGAAGAAGGCCCATCTCAAGACATAGTATTACAATGGGCTAAATATTATGATGCAGCTGATCAATGCAGTTTATCTAGAATCTGGGGTGGCATTCATCCACCTGCCGATGATATTCCCGGAAGAATAATGGGGGCTCATGTTGGAAAAAAAGCATTTAATCAAGCTGATAAATATATTAATAATATAATTTCTAGTACTACAAGTAATGCTGTATTAGAACCGGTTGTTTTTCCTAACCCAACAAATGGTATCATTCATTTGTCATTCAACTTCATCAAAAATTATAATTACATCCAAATCTTTAATCAAAATGGTAAATTGATACCAGAAGATTTATACTCATTTGAAAATGATGGAAGCGATTTAAGAATTAATGTAGAAAGGTTAAATAGTGGAGTTTACTTTATTTTAGATAAAGATGGAAACTCTTATAAAATATTTAAAGATTAGATCGATATGAATCCCAAAAAACTTAAACCCTCCAAGCAGTTTTGGAGGGTTTTATTTCTAGTTGCCTTTGAGTTTTATACTTAAGGGTTGCTTATTTCCTCTATCAGAAGACTTTATTAAAATCTCTCCTTCGGTAGAATTAGTATCCTTAGGAGTGAATGTCAATTCCACATCAACCGTTTCACCGGGATTAATCATATAAGGCAGCTCATAAGGAAAGTCTACTGTAAAACTAGATTGATCGGTTGAGATAACGTAAGTCAACAATACACCTTGATTACCTTCTGCATTTTTAAGGGTAATAGATTTCTTATTAGAAAAATAAGGTTTCACCTTTTCAAAAGTAATGCTTTCTGCATTGGTACTTAATTTACCATCAACTATCGCCACATCTTTATTAGTATCATCAGTTTTTAAAACATAAGTTTCAAAAGAGTTTAATTCTGGTGCTCCTCCCCTGTTTCCACAACCTGCAGCTATATATAAATTGCCTTCAGAATAAATTACTTGAGTGCCATGTCTGCCTGTATTTAAAGATGGTAACTTTCTCCACTTTTTAGTTTTAGCATTAAAAACTTCAACTTCGCTATGTGCCTTTTCTTGGCTACCGCTTTCTCCACCGATTACAATTACTTCATCTCCCACTACAACTGCTGTACAACCTGCTCTTTGGGTAGGTATATCTCCTGACGACGATGGCAAAGTTATCCATTTTCCAGTTGAAAAGTCATACATATCGGTTTCGGCTATGGTTGCTTCAAAACCTTGCCCTTGATAACCTGACTTTCTTCCACCAGTTACCACTAGCTGATCCCCCACTACGGCTGCCTGAAAATGATCTCTAGCTCTTGGTGCGTTTGGTAGTTTAGACCAAGTGTTTGTTTTAGGATCGTAAACATCAAACCAAGAAACCCAACCAGAAGTGTGTCCATTAATAATTCCACAAACCATATAAATTTTATCTTCATAGACGAACACACCTGCCGCACCTCTTTGTCTGTCTTTTGGAATTTCTGGACCTACAACCCAAAGATCTTCAACAGTATCGTAAATGTAAATATGCGACAAAGGAGTTTCCGATGGCCAACCACTTTGTAATCCTCCCATAACGTAGATCATCCCATGATAAGCCACAGACTGAAAATGAGACATCTCAACTGGTGGCATTTGTCCCTCAGACCAAGTTGCAGTGGCAGGATCGTAAATTTCTACAGGTTTCATTCCTCTACCACCAAGCAAATAAAACTTAGTACCCACTTTTACAAAAGCATTTTCATGCCTTTTACTAGGTTCGTTTTCTGTTTTTACTTGTTCCCAAGAAGTTTGAGCTATTAGTTGAGAAGTAGAAGAAATAGTAAAAATTGTAACAAAAAGTATGAAGTGAAGAATATGTTGTCTATCCATCAAAAAAATAAGTTTCTTAAGTTAAATTCTTTGAAAGATAGTGAAATGAAAGAAAACCACTAAAAAATTCTCTCAATTACTTTCTTCTAGCTGTAGATTCTCTAATGATTAATTGTGTAGATAGAACTTCTTGCCGAAGCTCAACCTCTTTCTTACTTTTTATTTGCGCCATTAATAATTCACCAGCTGCTTTTCCCATTTCGTAACCCGGTTGATGAATACTGGTAAGAGAAGGTGAGATTAATTCGTCCATTGGTTCATTGTTAAATCCCATAATAGCAATATCGTCAGGAATTTTTAAGCCCATTTCTTTTATCACAACCATAGCACTTACAGCCATTTGATCGCTAAAAGCCAAAATAGCATCTGGTGGTTCTTCCATGTTCAGCAATTCCAAAGTTTGCTGTTTTACATTCTCTTTTTCAAACTCACAATGAACAATGTAATCAGGCTTTAATGGTAAATCATAAAACATCAAAGCCTTTTTATATCCAGCTAATCTTCGGTTACTTATCTGTACTAACCTAGAAGCACCTAAAAATGCAATTCTTTTAAAGCCATTTTCTATTAAATGCTCAACACTTTTAAAAGCCGCATCAACATTATCTATAATTACTCTTGATGCAGCAATATCTTCGCAATCTCTATTAAAAAAAACTAGCGGAATGTTTTTTTTCTTTAGCTGTTCAAAATGCTTAAACTGCTTTGTTTCGCTGGCAACCGATACAATAAACCCGGCAATTCTATTCTTTATTAATGCACTTATCGCATTTGCTTCTCTATAAGTAGACTCGTGTGTTTGGGCAGTTACCAAGGTGTAGCCATCTAGCTTAATCACATTTTCAATTGCAGAAATGGCAGTTGCATATAAGTGATAAGCAACTTTAGGTAATATAACCGCAATAATGTTAGAATGCCCTTTAAGTAAACTCAATGCCAACTCGTTCGGCTCATACTCCAACTCATTGGCCAACTGCATTACTTTCTTTTTTGTTACATCGTTCACATCTGGGTGATCGCGCAATGCTCTTGAGACTGTAGACACAGAAATATTCAATTTCTCTGCTAGGTCTTTTAAGGTAATTGATCCAGCCGTATCCATAATTAGTACAAATTCAGTAGTATTTCATTTTCATTATGAATATACAAAATCTACCACCTATTACAGGTAATTTTACAGCTTTTTTATTGATAAAAAGATTTTTGCAAACCTTGCCGGAAAGCTTTGCATAAAAAAATATGGTAATTTACTTGCTATTGATATATTTTATCTCTTAGATTAATTAAAATGACACTTCTAACTACGCTGCCAAACAACTGTTTTTTAACCTAGTATCTTTAATTAGTACAATTTGAAAATGAAAAATTCACCAGCAGTATTTTTTGTCTTAATTTTGGTAGTTATCGCAAAATACAATTTAAGTTTTACAAAAAAAGAGTTAGTTTTTGAAGAAGTAAATGGTGTGGTAGCTGTAGAAGCCGAGCACTTTTATAAACAAAAGAAAACAACTAAAAGAAAATGGTATTTACAAAGCTCGAGTACTTCTGCTGATGTACAACCAGATAAAGATGGAAACCATGCAGCAGATGCATGTGGCAGCGCTTATATGGAAATTTTACCAGATACCCGAATCACTCACGACGATTCTTTGGTGCATGGTGTGAATTTTACCAACTCACCCGGAACAATGGCAGTGCTAGACTACAAAGTCTATTTTAACACCACAGGTAAATATTATGTGTGGGTAAGAACACATACTTCGGGTTCTGAAGATAATGGCATACATGTAGGCATAGATGGCAAATGGCCAGAAACTGGGCAACGAATGCAATTCTGGGGAAACTCACCCAAATGGCAATGGCAAAGCAGACAAAGAACAGGTGAAGTGCACACTGGCGTAGAAAAACTCATCTACTTAAACATCGATAAACCGGGTTTACACACTATCTCATTCTCCATGCGAGAAGATGGTTTCGAGTTCGATAAATGGGTAATGGAAAAAGAGTTTACAAAGCCTGAAGGAGATGGTCCTGAAGAAAAAAGAAAAAAATAAATATTATATAACACTAAATACAACTAATGAAAAATTACAAAATAGCAATTGTACCAGGTGATGGCATCGGTAAAGAAATCATCCCTGCTGGATTAAGAGTAATGAATACAGTTGCAGAGAAATATGGTTTTACTCTTACCACCAGCTCTTTTCCATGGGGAGCAGATTATTACAAAGCAAAAGGAGTATTTATAACTCCAGATGGTTTAGAAGAATTAAAACACTTCGATGCGATTTACTTTGGAGCGGTTGGCTGCCCAGATGTAGACGACACGCTTCCTGCAATGCTGTATACCTTTAAAATAAGAACTACTTTTCATCAGTATGTAAACTACAGGCCTGTAAAACTCCTGCCTGGCGTAAGTAGCCCACTAAGATACAAACAACATGAAGATATAGATTTTGTAGTAATCCGTGAAAACAACGAAGGCGAATTTGTTCAAAATGGTAAAATTCTATTTCCAGAAGAACCACATGGAATAGCTACAGACACCAGTGTTTTCACTAGAAAAGGCATTGAGAGAATTGCCCATTACAGCTTTAAACTGGCTCAGAGAAGAAGAAAAAAAGTGACCAATGTTACCAAGTCTAACACATTAATTCATAGCCTTGCTTATTGGGACAAAGTTATTCAAGAAGTATCTCTATTCTATCCGGATGTAGAGTACAACAAAATGTATGTAGACAATGCTTCTGCAAACTTTGTACTTCGACCTGAAATTTTTGATGTGATTGTTACCACAAATATGATCGGTGATATTCTTAGCGATTTAGGTGGTGCCATTATGGGTAGTTTGGGTTTTGGGCCAAGTGGGAATATCAATCCTGAAAGAAATTATCCATCTATGTTTGAGCCTATACATGGTTCTGCTCCAGACATTGCCGGACAAAATATTGCCAATCCAATTGGGGCTATTTGGTCTGCCGGACTTTTACTAGAACATTTAGGAGAGTTTGCTGCTGCAGAAAGTATCTATAATGGAATCTGTGAAACCACCAAAGCTGGAATTTTTGCTAAAGATTTAAAAGGAAATGCTTCTACAACTCAAATTGCTGACGCTGTAATTAGTAATATCGAACAATTTGTTGCAGCTTAGAATAATTTGAAAACAATATGAAAATGAAAAAAGTTATCGTATCAATACTGACACTCTTTTTAATTACTAACTATTCTTGGGCACAGAAAACCATAGTGAGTATTAAAGAGAATCAGTTCTACATCAATGGTGAGCCTACTTATAAAGGCAGATACTGGAATGGAAATAAGATCGAAGGTCTTTTATTTAACTCCAGAATGGTTCAGGGAGTTTTTGATGATGAAAACCCTGAAACTCGTGTACAGTTTGTTTATCCAGACACAAAAAAGTGGGATCCTAACAGGAATACTAAAGAGTTTGTTAAAGCTATGGAAGATTGGTACGATCACGGCCTTTTGTCTTTTACACTAAACCTCCAAGGTGGAAGCCCGATAGGCTACGGAAATAAACAATGGGTAAACAATGCTTTTGAAGAAGATGGAAGTTTGAAAAAAGCCTATTTTTCAAGACTTAATAAAATTCTAAAAAAAGCAGATAAACTCGGAATGGTTGTAATACTTGGTTATTTCTATTTTGGGCAAGATCAGTTTCTTAAAGACGAAAAAGCGATTATAACAGCGACTGATCAAACTACAGAATGGCTTGTAAGCAAGGGCTATAAAAATATTTTGATTGAAGTGAATAACGAAACCACTATCCATTACGATCATGATATTTTAAAGCCAGACAGAGTAGATGAACTCATTGTGAGAATTAAAGAAAAAGATGCGGGAGGTGGTTACCATTTCCCAACCGGTACCAGTTTTAGCGGTGCAGAGTTACCCGTTGCCAATGTAGTTAAAGTGAGCGATTTTTTATTATTACATGGCAATGGTGTAAAAGAGTCCGAACTAATCACCAAAATGGTTGAAGACACCAAACAAATAGATGGCTATGATAACCAACCTATTTTGTTTAATGAAGATGACCACTACGACTTCGAAAAAGAAAACAACAATATGGTAGCAGCAGTGAAAGCGTATGCATCATGGGGATTTTTCGATTTCAGAAGAAAGGGTGAAAGCTACGAAGAAGGATACCAGTCTGTTCCTGTAGATTGGAAAATCAGCTCAAAAAGAAAAAAAGACTTCTTTAATAAAGTAAAAGAAATCACTGGAAAGTAATCTCGAATATTAAAAACATCATTTTGAAAATGACAGATCTCACACTATCATACGATGAAAAAATAAGTGGCTTCACATGGAAAGATGCAAAAAAGCTTGATAAAGATGGTTGGAATGCGAGAAACCTTCAAATCTATTCTCATGCTGGTACACATATGGATGCTCCCCGACACTTTGGAGTAAATGAAACATCAATAGATGAAATACCTTTAGAATCGTGTAGAGTTAAAGCTTGGGTAGCAAATTTAGGAAACATTGCTCCCAGTAGTTTAATAGGGCCACATCAACTAAATATTTCCATCTTAAAGAATTTACAACCCGGAGATGGCTTATTGCTTCATACTGGATGGTCAAACAAAATAGGAACAGATGCATACAGAAATGAGCTACCTCGTGTTAGTGAAAGTTTGGCCAGATGGTGCGTTGCCAGACAAGTGTCTTTACTTGGTGTAGAACCACCTTCGGTAGCAGATGTAAACAATCTGGAAGAAGTGACACGCATCCATAAAATTCTCTTGAGCAATGGAATTATCATTGTAGAAGGCTTAACTAATCTTGAAAGTTTATCTTCGAAACAGGTTGATTTTTGGGCTATACCATTAAAAGTGAGTAAAGGTGATGGAGCACCTTGCCGGGCTTTTGTACTTTCAGAATCTTGATATTATGCATACAACTCTAAAGTCTATATCAGCTACGCTCCCTCCAGAATCGCCTTCTTTGCTTAGTGAGATTATAAACTGGCGAAAAGAGCATCCTAAAAGCATCGTAGTACTGGATGATGACCCCACCGGTTGTCAGACAGTACACAATGTTCCTGTTTTAACAAATTGGAGTGTTGCCTCAATACAAAATGAATTTAGAAATAACACGCCCCTATTTTTTATACTTACAAATTCGAGAAGTTTTCCAGAAGAAGAAGCTGTTGCTTTGAATAAGGTAATAGCAATTAACATCAAACTGGCTTCTCAATTAAGTGAAAAAGAATTTACAATTATCAGTAGAAGCGATTCCACTTTAAGAGGACATTATCCGGCAGAAACCAATGCACTTAAAAAAATATTAAATCTGGAAGATGCGATCGAAATAATTGTACCTGCATTTTTTGAAGGTGGTAGATACACTGCAAACGGTTTACATTATGTAGAAGAAAATGGCGAACTCGTTCCTGCTGCCCTTACTCCTTTTGCTAGAGATTTTAATTTTGGTTACTCTCATTCTCAACTAAACAAATGGATTGAAGAAAAAACTAAAGGTAAAGTACAAGCAGCAAATGTTAAAAATATCTCTATTGAGCAAATCAGGTTATCTTCTGTAGAGCAATTAACTACGTTTTTTATAAACCTGCAAAATAGGTCTGTTTGTACCATAGATGCACTGGCTCACTCAGACATCGAAAAAATAGCATTAGCACTCCACAAAGCCGAAAAGGCCGGAAATAAATTTTTGTTTAGAACGGCTGCCACTTTTGTGAAAGGCTATGGAGGTATTACCGAAAAACCGCTTCTTTCCACTAAAGAATTAAACATCGAAAAATCTAAACCGGGTATAATTGTAGTCGGTTCATATGTTCCCAAAACTTCAACTCAGCTAAATTACCTAATTCAACAAAACTTATCGCTTGTCTGTATTGAAATAGACATTGAAAAACTTTTAAGTGAAAATGCCGAAGAAGAAATAATCGCATGTACACAAACACTTGAAAAAGAGCTGGAAGAAAATCATGTTTTGCTTTATACCAGTCGAAAATTAATACTGGGAGACTCAAGAAGAGCACAGCTCATAAACGGACAAAAAATTTCTGATGGTCTTGTAAAAATCATTAGAAGAATAAAAAAAGAACCGGGCTACATATTGGCTAAAGGAGGCATTACTTCAAGCGAAATAGCCACCAAGGGTTTAGGCATTACCAAAGCCAATGTAAAAGGACAAATTTTAGCAGGTGTACCCGTATGGGAAGCCTGCAAACAAAGTCTCTTTCCCGGACTCACCTATGTTATTTTCCCCGGTAATGTAGGTGATGAAACCAGCTTGTATCAGGCATGCATAAAACTTTTTGAGAATGAACCAATTTAAAACCAAAACCAATAAGCAACCAGCAATTCCACTCAGATTTTTATTGGTACTGAGTACTTTCTTACTAGCACTTTTACTTTACATAGACCGCATTTGTATCTCTGTAGCCAAAGGTCCGATAGCCAGTGAGTTAGCACTTAGCGAACAACAAATGGGCTGGATTTTTTCTGCTTTTGCACTCGGTTATGCACTCTTTCAGGTTCCGTCGGGCATCTTTGCAGATAAATTTGGACCAAGAAAAGTTTTAACTTGCATTGTAGCCATTTGGTCTACTTTTACTGCGCTTACTGGTATGGCATTTAATTACATCTCCCTCATTACAGTAAGGTTGTTATTTGGTGCAGGTGAAGCAGGTGCTTTCCCTTCTATGGCTCGGGTAACCTACAACTGGATTCCACTTAAAGAAAGAGGACTTATTACAGGAATTAACTTTTCTGGTTCGAGATTAGGTGCAGCCTTTGCCTTACCAGCAGTCGCCTTAATGATCAATTCTTTAGGATGGAGAAACAGTTTTTTATTATTGGGTTCAATCGGAATAGTCTGGGCATTTATCTGGTGGTTTGGTTTTAGAGATCAACCAGAAGAACATCCCTTTATCAATATAGTAGAACAAAATTTTATACTATCAAATCGACAAGTGTCAGATCAACTTGATTCCAATCATACAATAGTGACTAACTCTGATCAACAATCAAAAACTGGTCTCACTGCCTCTCAAGTACTATCTTCAAAAAATATGTGGCTCTTAATGGGACAGTACTTCAGCAGCAATTTCACTTTCTTTTTTAGCCTTACATGGCTCTTCCCCCACATTAAAGAACAGTACAATCTTGAAGCAGTTGAGGCCGGTTTTTATGCTTCTGCACCATTGGTTTTTGGAGCCATTGGCAATTGGTTTTCTGGTTGGTGGATCGATCATATTTACCAAAAAGGTAAATGGATAAAATCGAGAAGATTACCCGCCATTACAGGTTTTATTTTAGCAGCAATTGGTTTAATTGGCAGTGTCTACATGTCAACTCCTTTGGGTGCGGTAATCTTTCTTTCTATAGCCATTTTCGGTGCAGATATGACGCTTAGTCCTTCTTGGTCTGCTTGTGTCGATATTGGCAAATCCAATTCTGGAACAGTCTCCGGAACCATGAACATGGCTGGTAATGTAGGTGCCTTTATCACTTCATTATCATTCCCCTATTTACATTCACTTACTGGCTCAGTTGAACCATTTTTCTTTATAAGTGCAGCACTCAACATTGTTGCTGTTATTTTTTGGCTAGGAACAAAAACAGATCAACCAATTATCAAATACTAAAATGTACAAACAACTCAAAGGTGTAGGGATCGGTGCAGGATATTTTAGCCAGTTTCATTATGAAGCATGGAGTAGAATTTCTGAAATAGAAATCTCAGCAATCTGTGATAATTCAAAAGAAGCAGCACAATCAAAGGCTAATCAGTATGGAATAGCGAAAGTCTATACTGATTACAAAGAAATGTTGGAAGTGGAAAAGCCGGATTTTATTGATATTATTACTCCTCCCAATACACATTTTGAGATTATTAAAACCGCAGCAAATTTGGGGATTGATGTGATTTGCCAGAAACCTTTGGCTCCAACTTTTGCAGAAGCCAGAGAAATTGAAGTGCTTGTAAAAAGGAAAAACATCCGATGCATGGTGCATGAAAACTTTCGATTTCAACCTTGGTATAGAGCTATTAAAAACTTGTTAGATGAGGAAGTTATCGGCAATGAAGTATTGAATATAAATTTTAGAATGCGAATGGGTGATGGTTGGCAAACTGATGCTTACCTAAATCGCCAACCATATTTTAGAGAAATGCCCCGATTACTCATTTTTGAAACTGGTGTGCATTTTATCGATACCTTTCAATATTTGGCTGGGCCTATTCAACAAGTTTATGCCAAGTTAAGACGCTTTAACCGGAACATAAAAGGTGAAGATGCCGCACTTGTGCTTTTCGATTTTAAAAATAATGCACAAGGTGTTTTTGATGCCAGTCGCTATCATGAGAGCAAATGCCCAAATCCGAGATATACTTTTGGTGAAATGCTACTAGAAACCAACAAAGGTGCTATTCAGCTTTTACAAGATGGAAGCATCCAAATTAAACCACTTGGTGAACCAATTAGGCAATATGAATATGCACATCAAGACAAAAACTTTAGTGGAGATTGTGTCTATTTTACTCAAAAGCACTTTGTAGATGCTCTACTAAACAATAAGTCTTTCGAAACAGACATTGCTGGCTATTTGCATGTGCTAAAAGTACAAGAAGCAATTTACGAAGCCGCAGAAACTGGCAAGTGTGTTAATGTTTAATTGATTCGAGAAATGCTTTTAACTTTTGGTTTGAATTACCATAACTCACAAACTTGAGATTTAATGGAGTTTTAGAAAATTTAAGAATGGCACTTTCGATAGCATCAAAAATCCATTCTGGCTTGTTGCCAAACACACCGCCACCAACAAGGGTAAGATAAACATTGTTATTTCCTGTTTGCTCGTAATTAAGCAAAGCTGCATAAAAGGTAGCTTCATAACTGGCATTGAGTACCAAGCGAGCGAAATCTTCCCACAAACCTGTTGAGTGATCTGAATAGCCAACCGGCAAAGCCGAACAATAAGCCTGTGTAACCAGATGTTTGTTTTCACTAATGGTTACTTCTGTGTTCCATTGCAAGCCGATACTCAATTTTTCCTTTAACTGTTCATACTCTGTCTCAGACATAGCGCTGATTTGCTGAGAGATATTTTCTAAGCCTTCTTTACTTGCAAATGCATAGCCGTTAGACATTTCCCAAAGAGCTCCATCTTTATTGCCTAATGCAGCTCCTAAATTTTTTAAGCAATCTATTTGGTTGTCGGCAGATTGCCCAATTTGATTGTTTACTGGAGCAAAATAATTCCTGTAAATTGTACCCGCACCGCATGCAATGGCACAAGCTGGCCCTTGGGTAAAATCATGTTCATATATATCCACACCTTCTTCAGGAGTAACATGTGGCCCTACCATTTCTAAGAGATTAAACTGAGAGGCAGCCTGAAAAAATGCTCCTTCATTCAGTGGGTTTCTGTGAAAAGTTTGAATGTTTCCAACTACTTCTGAAAATTGAATTTTTGCTTGATAAGTATCTAATGTCTTAGCTCGATCTTCTAACTCAGCCAGTGAGAGCACTTCCAGTTTTCCATAAGTATAAGATTTGGAATTAGCTATAGAGATTAATTGATCTCCTTCTATCTTGAGGTTAGCTCTTACCTCTTCTGGAATAATCTCATTAAAACCAACTAAATTTTCGAACCACATTGCTTTAATATTTAAAACCTTGTATTACTTAAATTCTACTGATTGCAAAATTTCAATCAATTCTTCTTTATTAATTTTTATTGAGTCTGATGTCCATATACTTAAATTTTCTATACAATTTAATTCATCTATGCAACTCTTTTGATTAATCATATTAACACCAGCAATATTTTTATTTAAGTCATGAGGTAATACTATCTTTTTATAAATTGAGTCTTTCTCCGAAATTATAAAATCACTTTCTACTATTTCCTCAGGCAAAGCAAAACGGTAAATTAAAGTTGAATCTCTTAATTCAAAATCATATGAAAATAAATTTGCAGATGTAAATAAAATACAATCTTCCATAATCATACATTCTGAAACATTATATGTTGCCTTATAAATTGAATCAACCTGTACTACATTTTCAAATATAGGTCTAGGTTCAATGAGGTAAAACATCGGTATATCTCCTGAGCTTTCCCATTTCATAGAGCTTAAGTATTCATTTGGAGATAGTGTTAAACTAGGAGAATATCGACCATAATCAAAAGAAAGCGTACCCCAATCTAACTCAATTTTAGCCGCATAAGAATCTATACTGCCTAAACTTTCTACATCATAGTTACTAGGAAGTTTTATTCTAAATCTTTCAAAATCTACATATTTTAATTCTCCACTATCTTTAGAACAGTTGAAGCAAAACAGAATTAATAATACGTAAAAAAATTTGTTCATCTAAATTTTAATAAAAACACCACCTGCCTAAACAAGTGATGCTTTCTTGAATATTAAACTTGATTTACGGAAGTGTTTCGTAACCCATGTTGTAGAAAGCAAATGCCCATTTGTCGGCTGCTTCTTCTATAATTTTTGATGTAGGTTTACCAGCTCCGTGTCCTGCTTTGGTTTCAATTCTGATAAGCACCGGATTATCTCCTGCTTGTTTTTCTTGTAGCTCGGCAGCAAATTTAAACGAGTGCCCCGGAACTACGCGGTCGTCGTGGTCGGCAGTGGTTACCATCGTTGCCGGATAAACAGTACCCGCTTTCACATTATGAACTGGAGAATATCCATTCAAATAATCGAACATCTCTTTAGAGTCGTCAGCCGTACCGTAATCGTATGCCCAACCTGCACCAGCAGTAAATTTATGGTAACGCAACATATCCATTACACCCACCGCAGGAAAAGCCACTTTTGCCAAATCTGGTCTTTGGGTCATGGTAGCTCCTACTAACAAACCACCATTAGAACCACCAGAAATTGCCAAATACTCGGTTGACGTATATTTCTCTTTTTTGAGGTATTCTGCCGCAGCAATAAAATCGTCAAACACGTTTTGCTTCTGCATCTTGGTACCTGCTTTGTGCCATTTTTCGCCATATTCTCCACCACCACGCAAGTTAGGTTGTGCATAAATGCCACCTTCTTCTAACCACACTAATCTGGTTACACTAAAGCTCGGGGTTAAGCTCACATTAAAACCGCCATAAGCATACAGATAAGTCGGGTTCTTTCCATTTAGCTCAATGCCTTTTTTGTAAGTGATAAACATGGGCACTTTGGTACCATCTTTACTGGTGTAAAATACCTGTTTGGTTTCGTATTGGCTAAAATCAAAATCGATTTCTGGCTGCCAGTAAAGTTCCGATTCGCCATTAGCAATGCTGTATTTGTAAATGGTAGAAGGATTGATAAACGAAGTAAAAGTGTAATACAATTCGGTATCTTCTTCTTCGCCAGAGAAACCGCCTGCAGAACCAATTCCTGGAAGATCGATGGTTCTTTCTAACTTTCCTGTTTTATCGAATTGTTTGATTTCGCTTTTAGCATCCACCAAGTAACTGGCAAATATTTTACCTCCTGCAGTAGAAACAGAAAGCACATTTTCAGTTTCTGGAATGAGGTCTTTCCAAGTTTCTGGAGTTGGATTATCGATACTGGTTGACACAACTCTGTTGTTTGGTGCATCCAAATTGGTAAAGATCATCAGTTTGTCACCATCGCTGTCAACTACGTAATGTTCGTTTTCGAAATTCGACACTATCGGGATAATCTCGCTGTTTGGCTTGCTTAAATCTTGAATATACAACTCATTTCCGCTGGTGCTCTCTGCCGCTGTAATTACCAGAAATCTTTCGTCTTCTGTGAGACCTGCACCAATGTATCTTCGTGGAGTTTCTTCTCCACCAAAAACCAATTTATCTTCGGTTTGTGGCGTGCCCAATTTGTGATAATACAATTTATGAAACTGGGTTTTTGCTACCAGTTTGTTGCCGTCTTTCGGCCTGTCGTAGCTGCTGTAATAAAAGCCCTCGTTGCCATTCCAAGTAATGCCGGTAAACTTAGCATCTATAATTTTATCTTCAAGTAATTCGCCAGATTCTGTGTTTTTCACATAAATCTCTCTCCAATCTGAACCTCCTTGAGAAATAGAATAGGCAAACAGACTTCCGTCTTTGGTGAATGAACTACCAGACAAAGACGTGGTCCCATCTTCAGATAATTTATTCGGATCGAGAAATACTTCTTCTGCCTCGGCTCCATCTTTGGTACGGTAAAGTACCGATTGGTTTTGCAAGCCATCATTCTTATAATAATAAGTATAAGCTCCGCGCTTGCGAGGTGCAGAAAGTTTTTCGTAATCCCACAGGGTACGCAACCTGCTTTCTAGTTTTTCTCTGTATGGAATTTGGCTTAGATAATCGAAAGTTACTTTGTTTTCGGCTTCAATCCATTCTTTTACTTCGGGCGCATCGGTTTGCTCTAACCAGCGGTACGGATCGCTCACTTGGGTACCGAAAAACTCGTCTACCTGGTCTACTTTTTTTGTTTGTGGGTATTCCATTTTAATTCCTTGTTCAATAGTTGGTGTACATGAAAATATCAGATTCGATAAGCTGACTATCAGAAATAGTTTTTTCATTATAATGATTCTTGTAGTTAATGAATAATTGTAAAACAAAAGGAATAAATTGTTAGAAAACAGTTTTCTTCAATAATTCTTTCCAAGCAGAAAGGTATAATTTAGCTTTTTCTAAAGTAAATTTTATTTGGCAGGAGGATTAATTTTTAGAGCATCCGGTTAGATGTTTTTTTGAGTGGCTTAGTTGATGGGAGTTAGATAACACTTTCAATAACAGAACCTGCAACACAATCAATTTTCGGACAAAATACTGTAGCAATATTATGTAAATGATAGGTATTATCAATTTTCAAAAACCAAAGTTTTAATTTATAATATTTCCCTTCCCATGTATAATGATAAGATAAATCTAAAAGCTGTTGATAGCTGTCATTTATCTTTACAGCATCAACTCTATGACTAAACAATTTAAAATCTGATATATTTAAACCTTCTTTTTTAGCACTCTTTATGATCCTCTCAGTTATATCAGTTTTTCCTTTTTCGTAAATCTTCTCACTAATCCAATGATGATCAGCATTTATTACAGCTAAAATATATGGGCCTACAATTTTTTTAAAAATGTTTGTTTCTGGAAAGTCTACTGAAACTTCAGATATCTTAATAGGTAATAGCTTATTATCTTTTAAACTATATGTAAAATACAACTTATTTTGAGTATTTTGAAATTTCACATTACACAAGATACCAGTTTTAACTTCAGTATTAGAGTAATTTATTCCATAAGACTTAGCAACAATTTCGTAGTCTATTAAATCACCATAGTGAGCATACATATTTTCTAGAATGGAACTATAATACATCAAATATTCCTGATTTTTTGTATTCAAGCTAATAGTATTAGCTAGTTCATCTATCTTTCTTTGTTTCAATTTTTCTAATAAATATTCACTTTCTATAGCAGTTAATTGTTCTAATTTATGCTCATCAATAATTTTAGATTTACATGAGCTTACAAAAGTTATTAAACAAATAATTAAAAATAATTTTGCCATATTATTTGGGAGGTATCAAATAGATTTTTATGCTGATTTTTAATTATTTAAATGGACGTCAAATAAATCAATACAGCAGTGAAGTACACTATTAATATTCCAATTTTAACATATCTAGTATTTGCTTTTGAATTAATATTATCAAGTTTTTTTTTAATGTCTTTTGAGAATTTTATATCTAAATAGTAAATAATTGAAACAAAAAAAATCCATATAATAAAACACCAGTTATATAATATATTTAATGGTTTATGCCATAAAAGTGATTATATATTCCTTGATAAAGTAAAAAAATAAAAGTAGCGAAATATAAACTTGTATAAATACCAGATGCTATTAATACTAAAGCAGGAACAGCTACAATGAAACTATTTATTCTATAAAAGAAATTTAAAATATTAAAATATATCCACTTCATTAATTAACCAATTCTTAATAAACCCCTTCTACCTCAATACCAAAAGTTTCAAATCTCTTTTTTAATTCTAAAATTCTTTGCCGAGAACTCCATAATGTATTAATTGGAAATGCTTTCATTTTTTAAACTTTCAGGCATATAAAAAAAGACTGATGTCACCATTCCTGTAATTTACTTTATTTTTTCTGTAACTAGCTTTCCATGCCTCTTGAACAACCCTTTTTGTTTCTTCTTCGAATTCTTTACCTAGGCTCTCTAGGATACCTATGCTAACACTAGAATCTGCAAGGAACCTCACATTAAACATGACTGCCCCTTCAATTCCATCCTCAATTCTTTCAACTGGATATCTGGTATTTTTAGAGATATATCTTCTTAAATCATTTGAGAACAGTAGATCTTCTTTTGCTTTTTTTCTACTCTCTTCAGTTATTGGATCTGAATCAGCAGCCATTCTTTCTCTTCGAGAAAGACCTTCACGATAGTCCACAGTATCTTGAATATTAGATGTTACTTCATCATTCTCAAGATTTGGAGATCGATTGTTGGATGAATGACAACTAATCAAGTTTAATAAAAGAATAATAATATAAAAATATCTGTTCATCATTTTTAAATTCTATTAATTTCAAGTTTTGAAATAAGTCTTCATTTTCAACTTCTTGCCATGTATTTCTTTCTCTTAATGAAACTTCTCTACTACTGATTCCAAATATGTATAAAAGATTCTTTAAACATGTCTATCTTAGGAATTCATTTTCTCTCTTGTCAAATAGTTGATATAATAATGTTTTTAATATTAGAGTATCCTTAGTGTTTGAATATACATATCCAAAACCATTTATTATCACTATTTTCAAATCTTCACATTCATCTTGATCATTCAGGCAGGTCAAAGCTATTTGTTTTACTTTAGAGTTATCAGTTCTAGCTTAATTAAGCAAACCATAAAATACAACTTCACGAATTAATGCTGATTGATTATTAATTAATTCTATAAAACTGGAAACATATTCATTTACTTTGTGTGTTTCTGAGAATTTCTTTAAATCATCATAAATCTTAAAAATATCTTCTTGATTTAAGATTGCCAGAATTTTATTATTCATCAAACTAGTTCTGTTATAAACTTATATGAATTGGATTTATAAATTTTCACCTTCAACATGAACCTCGAAACGAAAATAGTCATTTCCTGAAATTCGCCTATATTCGATACCTTCAACAGGTATGGGTTCCATTTCATACACTACACCAGAAAATGTATTAACACCTATTTTAGTAGGTGTATATGTATACTTTGCAAACCTGCTACTCGAATAAGTTACATCTAATGTATCTATCAAGTCATTATTTTTATCAAGAGGTCCAATAATTACATTTATACCACTACTAAGATTTTCAGCATATTTTAATCTTATTTCAAAATCATAAGGTTGATTTAAAACATACTTTGCTAACTTATTTACAGGAGTAATTTCTATCCATAATTGATTGTCATAGAAATTTCCTTTTTCGTCGTATGCTTTATAATATTTGAGTATTCCTTCTTCATAATATCCCTTTCTGTATATATCACCATTTTCATAATAATGAACAAATTCACCATCCACCTTTCCATCGTTGCAATAGCCATCAAATTCTAATTGACCATTCTTATAATAGCTATCACAGTTACCATTTGGTTTATCATTTTTATAATCCGTCTTTCTAATTAAAATACCAAGACTGTCGAATTCTAAACATATACTATCTTGTTTTCCATCTTTATAAAAAGCTTGAGAAGCAAGCTCTCCATTTTTGTAATATGTTAGTTTCTCACCATCCAAATTTCCCTTTTCCCAATTTGATGTAATTTCTTTTGAACCATCTTTATAGTATTGAAAAAAAGCACCATGTCTTTTTCCTTCAAGTAGAGGTACTCTAGATTTAAGCTCACCTGTTTTATAGTACTTTTCTTCTATTTCATGATTCGTGCATTTAATAAATAATAGACAGATTGTAATACTTAAAAAGATTAATTTCATTAAGATTGAACTGTTTAACTTTAGATTTAAATCTACTGCTTTTTATAGTAATTTGCCTTTAAAAAATGCAAGACAAGATTAGCCCTATCATCAATTCTGTAGCTCCGGTTTCTAGAGATTCGATTGCTAAAATCTTTAGCTTAGTGCAATATATTGATGTGAAAAAAGGGGAATTAATAGCTAGCGTTGGCAGAAATAATAAGTTAGAGTATTTTTTGATTGATGGCATTTGCAAGAGCTTTCTTTACACACCAGAAGGTGAAGATGTTACCATTTCGTTTTTTATGTCTGGTTCCATTATTTCTCCAAGCACAACAAGAAACAAAGAAGGCAAATCGATTCTTAACATCCGCGCTTTAACCGATGCGGAATTAGCCACCATTGATGCAGGAGCATTTGAAAACTTGATGGTAGAAGACCTCGAAATTAGACATTTTGGCAACACCGTTTTAAGAAACGAATTGATGGCGAAAGTACAAAAAGAGATAAGTATGGCCTCGATGAAAGGCAAAGATAGACTGCAACTTTTGAGAACCAATTTCCCGAATATCGAAAACCTCGTACCGCATACAGACATCGCCACCTATTTAGGAATAACTCCCATCTCGCTAAGTAGATTGAGAACTCAATCTTAACTCTTATCAATTGATAATGGAATAGAACTGTGAAACGCTCATTTTTGATTTCTAATCAATCTATTTGTTATCATGTCTAATTTAAATTCTTTACTGCAAAAGACTTCTTCGGTAAAAAATATCTGCATTTTATTTGTTGCCAGTCAATTGATTTTACTGTTAATGATGACCTATACTTTCCCAGTAATAAATAGTGATATTGGAACAAAAGCTTATGACCTACAAACTTTCGGTTATTCTGTTACTACAGCAAAATCAATCGTAAATAACTTGAGTACTCGAAGCCTTCAACTTTACCTTTTCCCGCAATTAACATTGTTAGATGTATGCTATCCATTCCTTTTGGCGCTCTTCTTAAGTAGTTTTTCCGCCTTATAAAAATCACAAAAGCCGAAAACAGATTAACATCCAGCATATTGCTTATCCCCTTTTTGGCCATGCTTTTCGATTATTCAGAAAACATATGCATCATCTTAATGATCACCAAATCCATCGAGCTATCTCAACCAGTCGTGTTTTTATCTAGCACTTTTACCATATTAAAAGGTTTACTCACTTCTATAGCTTGGTTAGCCATTTTAATTTATGCTGCCAGATGGTTTAAAATGAAACTGATAGAAAGGAAAAGTAATGTAAATTCTCAAAAGGCTTGAAGTTGGTTGAGGAGATTGTGAAATTAGAATAGAAACAGGTTTGATTATTATGAACAGTTTAGAATTCAAAGATACTTTCATCTATTTTAGCATTGAGTTCAATTTTTTTCAAATAAAACTCAGAAACAGCACCTTCAGAAGTAATGATTTCCATTCTAGCTGGTAAAGTTAAACCTTCATGTTGCTTAAAATCCCTATATACAGTTTTAGATTTACTAGTATAATCCACCACTTGTAATAATAGTCCACTTTCTATTTCATAATAATTAAGAAAGGTATCTTGTTGGGAGTTTATCAATTGTAAAATATCACATTCTATATCATCTAATTTCCCTTTTTTTAAATAGCTCACTTTGTAACCTAGTTCAGAATAATGTATTTCAGGATTAATATAAGATTGCTCTTTCATTAAATATAATTCATCGTTGGGTATTTTTTCAATGTCAGAATTTGGATTGATTCTGATACCTTTTTCACCATTAAAAATATTATGATATATAATATTACGATCGGGAAATATGAATTTTGTAGAATAGTATCTTTTTGTTTCTAGCTTTTCAATTTCGAGATTCATTATGGTACTTTCGTTTATAGTACCTTCAAAAAAATATTTTACTGATTTAATCGACTTCCATTTTTTTCCACCTGTATTTTTGTAGTTTTTGGTAAGGACTTTTGTAGCTAAATTATCAGTTTGAGCAATACATAAATTAATATTATTAGATAATAAAACGATTATTATCAAAAGTTTAAAAAGCTTTGAATACATATTGTTTAGTTTGTATGAAGATCATTAAAGCTAATAACAAAAAGTTTTATCGGATATATTATTTAATCATTTTTATATTGATAACAAGCTAGTTTCTAACTAAAAAATAATTTATACAGGTTTAAGTAATGGTGAAGATTCATAAATTATATTTCATTATTCTAAGAAATACTATTTGTGAAAAAGTCGAAGTGAGACACATTCGAATAGATATTAAAAAAAAACTCATTCTACCAAATCAACTCTAAGATGGGCTAACCTTAATTAACCCACCTCATTCCCCTCCTACTTTTTATTTTCATACTTCTCGATAAACTTTTGGTCAAGCTCTTTTGAGTCTTTGTATTTTACTCTAAGCTCTGCCAGTTTTTGTTTGAGATCTTTAACGATCTCAGCATAGGCAGGATCGTTAATTACATTATTCAATTCTTGAGGATCTTTTTTTCTATCGTACATTTCCCATTCGTCTACATCATAGTAAAAATGTACCAATTTGTAATCTTTATTTACAATGCCATAATGCCTTTTAACTGCATGTTCTGCCGGGTACTCATAGTAATGGTAATACACCGCATCTCTATTCCACTGGGCAGTATCACCTTTTAATATTGGCATCAAACTTTCACCTTGCATATCGTTTGGTGCTTGTACTCCTGCTACTGCTAAAAATGTTTGAGCAAAGTCGAGGTTTTGCACCATTTCATCAGAAGTTGAACCCGGTTTAATCACTCCCGGCCAGCTCATAAGCAATGGCGTTTTAAAAGATTCGTCGTAGATAAATCGCTTATCGAACCAACCGTGTTCGCCCAGATAAAAACCTTGGTCTGAGGTATAAACAATCAATGTATTTTCTTTTAAACCATTTGCTTCTAAGTAGTCTAACATCTTGCCCACATTTTCATCCACAGCAGCAATGCATGCCAAATAATCTTGCATGTATCGCTGATAGCGCCACCTCATTTTATCTTGCTCGCTCATGTTGGGGTAATGCTGTTTGAACTCCTCATTCATCGGGCCATATACCGAATCCCAAGATGCCTTTTGAGCATCGGTAAAATGTTCCATTCTTAAATTGTAAGCCCTCGTTCCCCACTCAGAAGTTTCTTCAATTCCTACTGCTTTTACCACTTCCGGATCAAGCTTAGAGTCACTTGCCCAGTTCATGTGTTTGAGTATGTTCATCTCGGCTTCTTTGGCAGCCGTTCCCCTTGTGGCAAAATCGTCAAACAAAGTAGGCGGTTCTGGAAAAGTCTTATTGATGTATTCTTTATAATGTCTTTCAGCAGGAAACCATTCTCTATGTGGTGCTTTGTGGAGATAGAATAATGTGAACGGTTTTTCTTTATCTCTTCGGTTGTCTAACCAATCGATGGTTAAGTCTGTAATGATATCGGTAACATATCCGATAATAGTTGTGTCTCCTGTATTGGTAATAAATTTCGGGTTATAGTACAAACCTTGCCCCGGTAGAATCTTGAACTCATCTATGCCTTTCGGATTATTGCCAAAGTGCAACTTGCCAAACATGGCAGTTTGGTAACCCGCTTTTTGTAACAATTGCGGAAATGTAACCTGCGTGGTATCGAAAGGAAATAGGTTATCTATTTTGCCATGTATATGTGTATGCTTACCTGTTAAAATCGTAGCGCGCGAAGGGGCACAAATAGAGTTGGTCACACTCGCATTGGTAAAAAGCATGCCCTCTTTGGCGATTCGGTCGATGTTAGGAGTTTGAATAAGTTTATCGCTGTAAGCACTTATTGCTTGGTATGCGTGATCGTCTGCCATCATAAAAATGATGTTGGGTCTACTGTCTTTTTCGACTACCTTTTTATCAGTTGTACAAAAAAATAATAATATGCTTAACAGTAAGGGGTATAACTTCAGATTCATAAACTTAAGCTTCGAGATTTGATACAATGGTTTCAATTAGATGTATCATTAATTTTACTACAAAAAGCTTAGAAATGATAATGGGAAGGAGGTAAACAAAACCGGAGGTGAATATTTTGTTACCAAAGTTTCAAATCGGGCATTTTAAAAAAGGTTGACATGATGTTGCCAACCTAAATATTAGATTATGATCTATTAGATGATTCTTTTACAACAATGTATCGTAGTAAGAAATTACTTCTACTAAGTCTTCTGGATTGCTAATCTTATATTTATTCTCTTTTAAGTAACTGGATATCTCATCTTGTTTAGCACCCATCTCTTCCAGAAAATTCTTCTTCTTTAAGGGTAACTTGTAGAGTATTCCGTCTGGCTTGTATAAATAGTAAACTTTCTTGTGTACGATTTTATCTCGTGGTGTTGCTCCACTAGAAGCCATCGCTCTGGTAGCGCCAAATGAGGTATCTGCCACTTTAATTTCAGACTGATAATCTACTACCAATTTAGATTTACCTGTGTATAAGATTTCAAAATAGTTGTTCTTTTTAATGTTGTTGTCAGATGAGGTAAAACCATTTTGGAAGTAAAGCGAATACTCTCCGTTTTCATCAATTATTTTAAATTTATGAATCTTGGAGTTATCTAAGAAAAAAGAATCTTGTGCCATTTTTACCTCTACTAAATCAGACATAAGATTATATCGCAGAAGTGTATGCTCTGGCGCTTCTGCATCATCAAAATAGATCAGTCCATTCTGCCACTCATTAGTTTCAGAATAGTATGGAGAGCCATCTAGGTTATTTACATTCGGATCGTGAAAATCTGTAATTGCGGTCGATTCTCCCGTGGGGTTAAAAGCAAAACGGTAAGCCTTTGCAATTTGGGAATAAGAAGGTGTAGCACATATATAGATAATAAATAGGATAAAATTAATTTGAACTAACTTCATAATACTAGATGAGTTTTAATAATCAGAAATTACTAAAAAGGCACTCTGTTTTTCAACAAAGTACCTTTTTCACTTTTCATTGTGTTAACTATATTTTTTAGTTACCTCCATCCCACCAAACTCTGGTTGAATGCAAATCGCCACCCATTCTAGAAACAGCAGCATCTAAGTTTTCAGCATTCAAATCTTTTTCAATTTGTGGATATGGCAATCTTCTTGGAATAGCATCTAAAATAGCAGCAGGTGCTGGTGAAAGTTCTGGGTAACCAGTTCTTCTAAACTCAGCATAAGCTTCTAAACCAGTAAGGTATAAAGCATAATATTTCTGGTACCCGATAGATTCAAATCCATCATATGCAACTTCTGGTTGAGCTAAATAAGCAGTAATGTCATCAGAAGCTACACCCCATTGTTCCATAGAAGCAGTAATACCTTCTTCATAGAATGTAGCAGCATCCCCTTCTATCCAACTTCTTTCAGCGGCTTCTGCTTTAATAAAGCAAACCTCTGAGTATGTCATCATATACCCAGGGTAAGTTGCTTGTCTAATAGAAGAACCTGGGAAAGAAATTGAGGCATTGGTAATACTACCTGCATCTGCATCAGAAATTCCATAAGGCATACCTATATAAACATCAGCAGGGTCTGTCGGAGCTTCTGCTGGATCTGCATAAATTGGAAGTCTTGGATCGTCTATATCTTTTAGCATTCCTACTAAAATATCGCTAATTGCATAATCAGTTCTACTATCTACATTAAAGTGATAGTACAAAGGGTTTGAGTTGTTAGCATCAGACAAATAAGTATAAGAGGCATTATCATCATTGCTTTCAAACACACCATTTGCCAAAGCAGAAGTAATTGCATCTTGAGCTAAAGAAGGATTTACGTTTGTCATTCTAATACCAACTCTCATTAATAATGAGTTAGCAAACTTTTTCCAAGCATCCATATCGCCATCAAAATAGATATCGCCTTGTACACCAAGACCACCATCAATTTGAGCTGACGCTTCTTTTAGTTCAGTTACAAAATCAGCATAAATATCAGACTGCGCATCGTAACCAGGTTGGAAGTTATCTGAACCAGTTAATGCTTGAGAATATGGAATATCGCCCCAGAAATCTGTAATGTGTTGGAACAATAATACCTTCATTATTCTTGCAACTGCAATTTGGTTATTCGCACTACCAGAATTAGCATAAGATTCTGCTACCTCTGCATCGCTATTTAACTCAATAATCTTTTGGAAATCTGACAATGGGCCAGAATACCAACCTGAGAAATTAGACTCTGGTGTGTCGTATCTAGTAATACTTGTATACTGAGTTTGAGAAAGTTGCTGTGTATAGTGCACCCCGTATTCATTCCAATAATCAACACTTAATATATAAGTAGTTGCAGCACGTTGGCCTTGGGTCATTAAATAAGATGTAGGTACATCAGTTGGGTTGTTTGGGTTGGTGTTCGCTTCCTCAAAATTATCTGTACAAGCACCCAAAGCTATCAGTACAGAAAGAATTAAATATTTATAATTATATAGTTTCATATTCAAATGATTATAATCTATTAATAATTGACCTAAAAATTTCGCAGGCATCAAATACCAATTGGTAAAATCTGCCTATTGTAATCGCTATTACAATTTGAAATTCAAGTTAAAACCATATGATCTTACACTTGGGTGCTGACCATTCTCAAAACCTTGAATGTTACCAGAACCTAAACCAGCTTCTGGATCAAGGTTAGGAATATTCTTATGAAGGATAGCCAAGTTTCTACCAACAAGTGAAGCGTTGATTGTACGGAAAGGAGTTTTGTCAACCCATTTAGATGGAATAGCAAAAGACAATCTAACTTCTCTTAATTTTACAAAGCTAGCATCGTAAGCAAATTCTTCTCTAATGTTTCTTAAAGCTTTCCAGTAAGACTGAGACTCTAGATAGATATCGTTAGGAGTACCATCTTCGAAAACACCATCGGCTCTAAAACCACCATTGTCTTCTACTGGATCTCTTTGAGGAGTACCTCTATCGTTGTTACCTGCTGTTATAGCAAATAAACCTGAGTAAGTACCATATCTGTTGGTAGTAGAGTAAACAGTACCACCTTTTTGGAAGTCAATTAAACCACTTAAAGTAATTCCTTTGAAAGAGAAAGTATTGCTGATACCACCAGTGTAGTCAGCTAAAACAGAACCAATCACTTTGTTGGTTTCTCTTACATAAAAACCATCTTCGTCAACTAACTTTTGGCCATTTTCGTGGTAAGTATAACCATCTGCTACGATTGTACCGTAAGGCTCTCCTACTCTAGCGTTAACTGAAGGTCCCCAGCTAGCTAACTGATAGTTGTCTAATCCTTCTGCTAGTTCAACAACCATGTTGTCGTTCATTGCCCAGTTAAAGTTCATATCCCAACGGAAGCTGCTTGGCATTTTAAGGATTGTAGCGTTCACCATTACTTCCCAACCTTTGTTGGTTAATTTACCAGCGTTTACAAATGCTCTAGAGTAACCACTTACTGCAGGTACTGAAAGGTCTAGAATTTGGTCTGTTGTTACATTGTCGTAGTAAGTAACATCTAAACCAAGTCTACCAGTAAAGAATCGTAAATCGATACCTACTTCGTAAGAAGTTGTTTGTTCTGGTACTAAAGCAGCATTGTTAAGATCGTCTGATACTGAGAAAGCAGGAAGACTACCGTAGTTATTTTGGCTAGTATATACATTCTCTAATCTGTAAGGATCAGTATCGTTACCTACTTGTGCCCAACCAGCTCTTACTTTACCGAAAGATAAAATATCTTGTGCACCTAGCAATTCAGAAAACACAAAGCTTGCAGTAGCAGATGGATATAGGTAAGAGTTGTTATCTGATGGAAGAGTGGAAGACCAGTCGTTTCTTAAAGACATATCAAGGTATAACATATCTTTGTAACCTAAGTTGGCACTACCATAAACACTATTTACAATTTTCTCTGAGTAGTAGTCAGTAATATCTGGTCTACCAGTAGAAGCTTCTAAGCTGTAAAAACCTGGAACACTTAAACCATCAGTTGTTGCGCCATAGTTTCTGTAGTATTTTTCTCTTCTTGAGTTAGCACCTAAGTTTACAGCTACTGAGAATGACTCGCCTAAGTTTTTGTTATACTGAGCTAAGAACTCATAGTTATTTTCACTAAGTGTTCTTACATCTTCAGAATATTTAGACTGAGGAATTGAACCTTCAGCAATTTTCATTTCTCTTCTATCAGTGTAGAAGTCTGTTCTTGCCCAACCAGATACTTTTAGGTCTGGTGTAATATCATAAGATAAAGATACATTTCCAAAAACTCTTTCTCTGTAATCTTCAGTAGGGCTTTCGTATAATACCCAGTATGGGTTTTCCCAGTATAACGGACGAAGGTTAGTAGGGCTACTGATGTTCCAAGTTCTGTCGATTCCATCTGGAGTTTTATAGTTTTTCAACTGTTCCATATCAACTTGTCTTTGGAACCACTGGTTGTAACTAGTTACTACGTTACCTTGGTCTGCACCATAACCAGTACTTGGTCTACCATGTGTATCTGTTCTTACATAGTTTACATTAGCACTTGCAGTAAACTTATCGCTCAATTTATGTGAACCAGAAAAGTTGATCGTGTTTCTGTCCATTTTACTGTTTGGAATATGACCCTTTTGGTTCATATGTGTCATTGAGATACGGAAAGAACTTGACTCGTTTCCTCCATCTAAAGCAAGGTTATAGTTTTGAGTATAACCAGTTTCGTAAAAATCTTTGATGTTGTCTGGGTGAGCTACGAATGGAGTTAATTGTCCGTAGTTTGGATCATCTGGGTACCAGCTATACCACTGTCTTACCATTTGGCCATCCATTCTTGGACCCCAGCTTTCATCAGCTGCATAGTTTACTACTGGCTCCCCTTCGTATAAGTCAAACTCTTGCTTATAACCACCACCATATTCGTTTTGGTAGTCTGGTAAAATTAATACAGAGTTGGCTGTCATACCCATGTTGAAGCTAACACCCAAACCTTTTCTTTGGCTACCTTTTTTAGTAGTGATTAAGATTACACCGTTAGCAGCTCTTGAACCGTAAAGTGCAGCAGCACTAGGTCCTTTTAGTACTTGCATAGATGCAATATCATCAGGGTTAATATCCTGTGCAGCATTACCGAAATCGGTACCACCACCACCATTCTGAGTACCAGTAGAGTTAAAGTTTGAGTTGTCAATTGGAGTACCGTCAACTACGAACAGTGGGTTGTTATTACCAGTGATTGAATTTACACCTCTAATCACAATTCTAGAAGAACCACCGAAGTTACCAGCAGAACCAGTTACCTGTACACCTGCTACTTTACCAGCTAAAGAGTTTACAATGTTTGTCTCTCTGGTTTGTGAAAGTGGTTCAGCATCGATACCCTGAGTGGCATAACCTAAAGATCTTTCCTCTCTTTCTATACCTAATGCTGTAACAACTACTTCTGATAGTTGCTTGGCATCTTCTTCTAAACCAATAGAAAATTCAGTCTGACTTCCTATTTCTACTTCTTGTGTTTTAAAACCAATGTAGGTAAAAACTAATGTTGTTGCAGTCTCTGGTGCGTTAACTTTAAAGTATCCATCTACATTTGTAATTGTACCTATAGATGTACCTTTAACTACTACGTTTACACCTGGTAAGGGAGATTGATCTACGCCTGATGTTACAGTTCCAGAAATTACTTTGTCTTGAGCGTAAGCAAAATGCATAACAAGAATCAGCATCACGCATAGCGACGATTGTAATAATCTTCTCATAAATTTTGATATTAAATAATTGATAAAAAATAACATTTCCTAAACCATTATTTAAGAAATGATAATAGTGTATTAGCCCCTTTTTAAGTAAAAGGAGTGATAGTACAAGTAGTCACAAAAAATTAATTTTGTTGTTGTTAATGTGAGAATCAGAAGTATAATGTGAGTTATTGGTATAAGACGTTGTTATAACAGTCTATATATCACTCATCAGATCATAAATTTCAATAAAGATAGAATAACAAAGTGTAACGAACAAAATATCTGTAACAATTAATTAGCGATAGCTTCGCTAAATCGTTATACTGATATATTGTTATATTAATATTTTTCCATTCTAAATAATCAAGTTTTTTGATGATTTTTGATATAGAATATGACTTTATTAATAACAAAAGGCTAACAATAAATTATTAGCCTTTTGTTATTATACTTTTTTTAGAACTAGTTTTCTTGATTGTACATATCGATGTATTTCTGGTCTAATTCTTCAGAATCTTTATACTGAACTCTTAACTCTGCCAGCTTTTCTTTAAGCTCTTTTACCACATCGGCATAAGCTGGATCAGCATATACATTATTTAATTCTTGAGGGTCTTTTAGTCGGTCGTATAATTCCCATTCATCCACATCATAATAGAAATGAGCCATTTTGTATTCTTTGGTTACAATTCCATAATGTCTCTTCACCATATGGATTGCAGGGTATTCATAATAGTGATAATACACTGCATCTCTATTCCAATTTTCTGTTTCGCCTTTTAATATAGGTATCAAGCTTTCACCTTGCATGTCTGCTGGTGCTTCTACTCCTGCTGCATCTAATAGCGTTTGGGCAAAGTCGAGGTTCTGCACCATAATATCAGATTTTGAACCAGCTTCAACTTGTCCCGGCCAACTTACTATTAGAGGTGTCTTAAAAGATTCATCGTAGATAAATCGCTTATCAAACCAACCATGTTCTCCTAAATAGAATCCTTGATCAGAAGTATAAACTATGAGTGTATTCTCTTTTAATCCGTTCGCTTCCAAATAATCTAATAATCTACCCACATTTTCATCTACTGCTTCGATACAAGCCAAGTAATCTTGCATATAGCGTTGGTAACGCCATTTCATTTTTTCCTCATCCGTCATATTCGGGTAGTTCTTTTTGAACTCCTCATTCATTGGGCCATATACCGTATACCAAGCTTTTCTTTGCTCTTCGGTAAAGCGTTTCATCTGACCCACATGCGCATTAATCCCCCAACTAGATGGTTCTTCAATGCCCAACTCTTCCATAATCTCTGGTTCAATTTTAGAATCGCCTGCCCAGTTCATATGCTTTAATAAATTCATTTCAGCTTCTTTAGCTGCTGAACCCCTGTTGGCATAATCATCGAACAAAGTTGGTGGCTCAGGAAAAGTTTTGTTGATGTATTCTTTATAATGTCTTTCGGCAGGTAACCACTCTCTGTGTGGTGCTTTGTGTAAATAGAATAAGGTAAATGGCTTTTCTTCATCTCTTCGGTTATCAAGCCAATCAATAGTAAGGTCGGTAATAATATCGGTTACATAACCGGTAATGGTTGTGTCTCCTGTGTTGGTGAAAAACTTAGGATTGTAATACTGACCTTGACCGGGAAGAATCTTAAATTCATCAATTCCCTTAGGATTATTGCCAAAGTGTAACTTACCAAACATGGCAGTTTGGTAACCTGCTTTTTGAAGTAATTGAGGAAATGTAACCTGCGTAGTATCGAATGGAAAACGGTTATCAATTTTACCATGAATATGGGTGTGCTTGCCTGTTAAAATAGTTGCACGAGATGGCGCACAAATTGAGTTGGTCACACATGCATTGGTAAACAACATTCCTTCTTTGGCAATTCGATCGATGTTAGGAGTCTCTATGAGTTTATTAGAATAAGCACTAATCGCCTGATATGCGTGGTCATCAGACATCATAAAAACAATATTAGGTCTTTTGGGCTTTTCTTCTTCCGCTATTTGCTGTGCTCCTTGCTGGCAACTGGCAACAGCCAACAAGTAAATTAGTGAAAGTACAGAGAGTTGTAGCTTCATAGATTATCTTCATTTACATATTAAAAAAATAGAATGAGCATATTACAAAAAATTCAGCTAATCTCTGTCATGTTCAGCAAGGTGATTACAAAAAAAGAAAGCCCTGCAAAACAGGGCTTTTAAAATTCTCTATATTATATAATGCTTATTGCGCATGGATTCCAAACTTGTAACTTGTTTCAGATTTCCAAACCTGACCAGAGTCTAACTCAGTAGTTGGGTAATCAGGATGGTTAGGGCTATCTGGGTAGTGCTGTGTTTCTAAACAGAAAGCGCCTCTAAAAACATACACTCCACTTTTACCTTTATCGCTATCCATAAAGTTACCACCGTAAAATTGTACAGCTGGTTCAGTTGTAAATACTTCCATTTCTACACCTGTAGTTGGTGCATAAACTGTCGCTATTTTTTCAGGCGTTTCGGTAATTCCTTTGTTTAAGATAAAGTTATGATCGTAACCATTTCCAATTTTTAATTGCTCATCTTCTTCTTCAATTCTTGCTCCAATAGCAGTTGGTTCTCTAAAGTCGAAAGGAGTGCCAGTTACATCTTTACCTGCACCTAATGGAATTAAAGTTGAATCTACCGGAGTAAATTGATCTGCCATAATTTGTAAAACATGGTCATTAATATCGTCATTCGCTTCACCTTTTAAGTTAAAGAATGAATGGTTTGTGATGTTCAATACTGTCTTTTTATCAGTAGTTGCTTCGTAAGCAATGTCAATGGCGTTGTCATCAGTTAGTGTGTAACTTACAACTACATCTAAATTACCTGGGTAACCTTCTTCCATATCTGGTGAACGATATTTTAAAGTAACTGAATTGCCAGATTCTTTATCTAACCTCCACATTACATTATGGAACCCCCCCGGGCCACCATGCAATGCATTTGGGCCGTTGTTTTGAGCCAACTCGTAAGTTTCGCCATCTAACTCAAATCTGCCTTCATCAATTCTGTTTCCATATCTACCGATAATAGAACCATAGTAAAACTGATCTGACCCAGTATATTCTTTTAATGAATTGTAACCTAAAGCCACATCTAAAGTATCGCCATTTTTATCTGGAACATTAATACTTACAATACGAGCACCGTAATTGGTAATCGTAACTACCATTCCATTTTTATTCTCTAAAACATAAAGTTCGTTTGGTTGATCGTTTATTGTGTCTTTAAAGGCAAGTTTAAGTTTATCCATTTCCGACAACTCCTTGGTAGTTTCTTCAGTGCTTTCTTTTTGGCAACTAGAAAAAACAGTTAAAGCTAATAGTCCTGCAAAAACAGCCCATGTTTTTACCAGTTTCAGAAAATGCATCACTTCAATTGTTTGTTTTTCCATATTTATTAAAATCTGTTTAAAAAGTTCTGTTGAAATAAGTCTATAAAAGTGTTCTGCTAACCTCTGAAAAAACAGGCTAACCACCATAATTTAAGCTTTTACTAATGAATAGATACTTGGAGGATTTTGTTTTGGTATTTTGAGGAAATATACCAACAGGCAAAATAGAAAATTAATCTGCATTGCTAAAATTATCGCGAAGTAGTACTATTAGTAAAAAAGCTGTATTAATGGTCAATTTCATAGAAATTTTCCTTCGTCTATATTTAAGTGTTAAAATAACACTTATTTTCCCATAAGACTAAACAAATTTTATTATTTATTATGGTAAATCAAACTGGAATGTTTTTTTTCATCTCTTCCAAAATGTGAAAAACAGCAGGGCAGTAGAAAGTATTTGGTGCATGCAAATGTAAATTTTTCGAAAACTCTTGACTCCCCGTATGCGGATATTCTCGGCAGGCTTTGGGTCTCACTTCGTAAATCGAACACATATTATCTTCTTGCAAAAAAGTACAAGGTGTCGTTTTCATTACCTTATCTTGATCTTCGTCTATCATCAGATAAGTATCTTCAAACTCTTGAGGTTTCATGCCCAAGTGTTTGGCAATTCTATTTACATCTGTATTATTTACTATGGGCGGAATGCTACTGCAACAATTGGCACATTGGAGGCAATCTACTTTCTTAAAAGTTCTTTCGTCAATTTCATCTGCGAAAACATCTAGTCGCTTGCCTTTGTGTTGAGCAAGTTTATTAATAAACTTTTTGTTCTGCTTTTTAACTGATGACTTTTTCGCTTGCCATTCTTTATACCACTGTTCAGAAGTTTCTTTCATTTAGTATATATTCCAAAATATTAAAAAAGCTATTATTTGCTTATTAGCAACAAATTATAATTTTTACACAAAAATATATATCAAAAAAATAATTCATGAATAAAGAAGAATTAAAAATCGAAATTGAGAATCTTCAAATACAGGATGATTTTTCTGATTTTATTAATTACATCTCAACAAATAATGTTAAACTAACGGCACAAGCAAACCATATAGGTCCAAAAGACTGTTTTGCGATAAATAACCTGTTGTACCACAAACAAGCAGTAAAGCATAATAAATTAAAACATCCAAAATATCATGCTATTTGGTTGTTCTTTCAATTAGGTCTAACAAGTGGTTTGTTAGAAATTGATGATCAAAAATCAAGTAATTACCTCAAAGTTAATGAAGAGAAATTCAGTTATTTCATGTCATTTAACAAGGTTGAAAAGTATTTAATGCTGTTGGAAACCTTATGGGTAAAATGCTGCCTTGAAAACTTAAATCCAGATGGACGAGGACCTGATTTTCAAGAAAATTTGAATGATTTTTTTGAGTCGCTTGAAGAATCATTACCCAATAAAAATGAGCCTAATAACTTATTCTATAGCCATTATAACGATGTCATTATACAACTACCATTTTTTGGCTGGTGGGATTATTCATTAAAAAAAGATACAACTTATTATGATATAGTTGAAGAAGTAGACATATCATTATTGGGCGAATTTTTTATCAAAAAATTAAAGGCTGAACGTCCATTATTATTTTGGAATAAGCATTCTCGTATAAATAAATCCTATTTGTTTGAAACTACATTTATGATGTTTCAATATGAAAGAACTGATCTTTCAGAAGAAGATATAAATAAACTACTAGATCGTGTAAGTAAAGAGAGTTTCTTAGATGTATTTACTGATAATTTTGAAGAAGGCATTTTAGATAAGAAAAATTTTTATTCATCAAATACTCAAGATAATAATTACATTTTTAAAGTTGCATTAACCAAAAAAATCTGGCGCAAAATAAAAATTTCAAGTTTAGCTACTTTTGAGGATTTACATATTGCAATTATGCAAGCCTTTAATTTTGATAATGATCATCTTTATGCATTCTTCCTTAGTGGTACTGTTTATAAAGGCGATTCTTTGAAAGATCCTAGAAGAGAAGAAGCTCCTTTTGCTGATGAAGTAGAGATAAAAGAGGCGGATTTACAAAATGGGGATAAAATAGCATACCTTTTTGATTATATAGCTGGTTGGCAATTTTTACTAAAATTAGAAGAAATTGAAACTAATACCACACCTTTATCTAAACCACAAATAGTTGATACCAAAGGAGAAGCACCTGAACAATATCCAGACTGGGAGGAATAGCCTTTAGCTATTTCATTTCCAGTACTTTTTGCCAATAGCCTTCATCTACAGGAATACCTTTTTCTGTGTTTTGCTTTCTGGTGAGTGAAGTTCTTTCACCCGGATAGTATACTTTATCTTCTTCTTTGAAAGTGCTTACACTATGTAGGTGTTTTATTACTTCTTCTAACTTGGCTTCTACAAATTGAGGACTGCTAATTTTTTTAAGGTCTATCGCCATAAACATTTGAGAAAGCCCAGCTTCTTCTTGATGTTTGCCAATATCTGTTGTAGTGTTTCCACCAGAAAGTAAAGCAGCCAATAAGTCTAACATCAAAGATAAACCTGCTCCCTTCCAATAACCGATTGGCATGGCTAATTCACTTTGCTCAATCTCTGCTGCATTCTTGGTTAGCTCACCTTTATTATTATATCCACCAATAAATGGTAACTCTTCATTTTTCCTTTTATACAATTCGATCTTACCAAAAGAGAATAGAGACATGGCCATATCTAAAACCAGATGACCGCCTTTTTTTGGAATGGCAATTATTAAAGGATTATTACCAATAACATTTTCACTCGCACCCCAAGCTGGCATATTGGGCTTGGTATTCGTCCAGCAAATTCCGATAAAGCCATTGTTGGCAGCTTGCCAACCAAAAGCTCCTCCCCTCATCCAATGGTTAGTATTTTTTAAAGCCAACATAGAAAGACCTTTTTCTGCTGCAATTTCCATTGCTCGATTCATACAGAAATGAGCATTGGTATTTCCCGGTCCGGCTTGCCCATCCCACACTTCTACATTACCCAACTCTTTTACCTTAACGGGATCGTTTTCTGGTTTTACATGACCCGACTTTATGGTATTAATAAATCTTGGAAACCTGTTTAAGCCATGAGAGTAAACTCCATCTAGACTAGTTTCGGTAAAAAGGCGGGCACTCAAAGATGCCTTCTCTTTGGTAAATCCGTAATTGAGTAAAATTGATGTGAAGGTTTCGAACATTTCGTCGAAAGAAACTCTGAGCATAGTTGTTTTATTTAGTGTTGAGATTGTTTCGCAAAATGGCAAACACATTAAACTAATCAAAGAAAAAGGAGTAACTTAAGTTCTCTAATTTCTTTTACTCACCTTCATTTTTTAATTGAAGTAAATCCCATTTGTTACCATATAAATCTTCGAAGACTGCCACTGTTCCGTAAGGTTCGTATCGAGGCGACTCTAAAAATTTAACCCCATTGGCTGTCATACTTGCATAGTCTCTTTCAAAATCGTCTGTATTTAGAAAAAGAAAAACGCGTCCACCCGTTTGGTTACCACAAGATTTTAATTGCTCATCTCCATCAGCTTTTGCCAAAAGCAAACATGTTTCGGTACTACCCGGCGGAGCTACTAAAACCCAGCGTTTAGTTTCACTTAGTTGAGTATCTTCAATTAGTTTGAAACTTAGCTTTTTAGTATAAAAGTCAATGGCTTCGTCGTAGTCTTTTACAACCAAAGCGATGTTCGCAATTCTTTGTTTCATCTTTCTATTGAGGTTAAAAAATTAAAGATTTTGCTCAAGTAAATCATTTACAATCGGATGAGTATTATCTGTATCTCCCGTTTGATTTTTGAGTTCGATTAATCGCTGTTTCATTTGAGCAATTACTTCTTGATACTTAGGATCATCAAAAGCATTATTCAATTCTTTTGGATCTTCTTGCAAATCGTAAAATTCCCAAGTCGAACTTGTATTTTCATTTATAGCTCCCGGCATATCTAAAGCTTGACCATAAAAGAAAATCAGTTTGTATCTTTCGTTGCGAATACCGAAGTGAGCCGGTCGATGTGGTTGATGCAACCAATACCTATAATAAAAATCGTTGCGCCAGTCTGCCGGTTTATTACCAGTTAGGTTAGCTCTAAAGCTTTGCCCTTGTATCCAGTTTGGTGAGCTAATACCTGCATAGTCTAAAAACAAAGGAGCAAAATCTATATTCAATATAATATCATCTAGTTTTTGAGCAGGTTCAATTTCTTTTGGATAACGAATAACAAATGGCATTCGCAATGCTTCCTCATACATCATCCTTTTATCGAAAAATCCGTGCTCACCTAAAAAGTATCCTTGATCTGCTGTGTAAATTACTATGGTATTTTCAGACAATCCTTTTTCATCTAAATATTCCAACAACTTTCCAATATTATCATCAATCGCGGTGGAACCTCGCATAAAATCTTTAATGAATTTTTGATAGGTTTTCTTTCTAATGGCAGTTTGGTCTAAACCTTCAATATTAAAGCCTTCGAGAGAATCTGCATCTTGGGGATATCTGCCATTTTTATCATTCGCATATCTTTTAGCAAGAATATCCAGAATTTGACCTTGAAAAGTTCGATTGGTTTTTTCTGGGTAAAAGTCTAATAAACTTGAGGGCTCAGGTATTTCTACATCTTTATATAAATCTTTATGTCTTTCAGGATAATCGAATGGTTCGTGGGTTGCCTTAAAATGACACATCAGAAAAAAGGGTTCGTCTTTGTTTACTTGCTCTAACCAATTTATAGACTCACCCGCAATTACATCCGCAGAAAATCCCTCATACTCTTTACCACCTTGTTCCCAAGTTACAGAATCTCTCAATATCGGGTCGTGATACCTGCCTTGCCCCGGTAATACATTGTAATAATCGAAGCCAGTTGGTTGGCTTTTTAAATGCCACTTTCCCACAATTGCCGTTTGATAACCATTTTGCTGAAGTAACTTTGCTACATTTTCTTTATTAGGGTCAAGAGCTTCTGATAAAGTATAAACTCCATTTAAATGGCTATACTGACCTGTTAATATTGTAGCTCTACTCGGTGTACAAATTGAATTGGTACAAAAAACATTATTTAGTAACATACCCTCATTGGTAAGTCTGTGGATGTTAGGTGTTTTTACAATTGTATCAAGTAACGAGCCGTATACTCCCCAAGCCTGTGCAGTATGATCATCTGCCATTATATATATAATGTTTGGCTTTTTATTTACACTTTTTTCTGTAGCAGTTTGCTTACTACCACAAGAATACAATAAAATTTGAATGCATAAGATTAGCCCAAAAAATATGGATTGTTTAAAATTCAGCATTATTGCTAGTAATTTTTTAGATAAAAATAAGAATATCCTAAATATAAATAGCTGAATTAGAATTATCATAAAACATCAAATTCTATTTGAATGTTAACTTAATATTTCGTATATTATAATTCACTGTACAGTATTTAAAACATGCTCTATTTTACCCTTACAGCAGTTTTTTATACCTTTTCATCAAAATTCCAGCTAATAAATGTAACATAAACATTGATTTAATGTTAACTTATTGTTAACTTTGAATTAACTCAACATGAACCTAAAATTTTTCAGCTATGTCTAAAAAAATTTATAAAGAGGAACAAAGCTTCACAGGTTATGAAGCAATTGTTTTACTAGGAATAATCATGGCTGCATTCCTTTACTTGTTTGCAAAAGAAGTGATGCATCCCAATGATGATTACTACATTGGTGAATTTTTATATGCATCAATTAGTATAGCAACAGGTCTCGGCATTTATTATTTGCTGAAATTACGATTGAAAACCAAGCTTAGTGAAAAGAAAATCACATTCCAGATGAAACCTTGGCATTCTAAAAAACAAAAAATTAAACTGGATAACGTAGAAGATTGTGAGATAATTAGAACGTCTTTGCTTTCTCAATGGCAAGGTGGTAATATATCTTTTGGAAAAGAAAGTATGTATTCGCTTTCTGGTAGAAATGGCATGTCGATCACCACTAAAGATGGTCAACAGTATTTTATTGGCTCTAAAAATTTAACAGAGCTTGAACACGCTATAAAAGAAGCCTTAAAACAGGCTTAGTAAATAAATTGAAATTGGTATATCAAAAATGCCTGCTTTGATTAAAGCAGGCATTTTTGATTTTTAAGGGTTTAATTAATTCTTATTGAACTGACATAGCAGCCAAAGCACCTCTTACATAACCTACAGATTCTGCCAAACCTGGAATAGGATCGTCGCCATCTTTCTCATATTCGAAAGCTACTACTCCATCATACTTAATTTCCTGTAATGTTCTAAGGAAATCAGGAATATCCATTATACCTCTTCCGATTTCGAGTGGTTTGCCTTTTGCTCCTAGTGCATCTACATCTTTCATGTGGATATCGTGTAATCTGTCTGCAAATTTTCTGGCTTTTTCAGATGGGTCTTCTCCAATTCTAAAAGTATGCCCGATATCTATGCACATACCGATTCTTGTGTCTAGGTTTTTAATCTTCTTATAAACACTTTCTGGACTTGGATACACATCGTCTCCCGGTCCATGATTATGAATTGCCAGTTTAATATCAGTTTCTTTAACCTTCTTCTCAACCAGTGGCAGCAATTCATAATTTGGTACTCCAATTATTACACGCATACCAGCAGTTTTAGCATATTCAAATGCATTGTTCACTTCATCTTCAGATTTCATGTAAATTACACCAGCACCGTATAAGTCGAGCCCGGCATTTTTTACTTTCATAGCTACCTCCTTTAAAGTATCTGGGCTACTATCTAAAGGCAAGTGCATACTTTTAAATGCAATAGAGTTGAGTTGCATTCTTTTAGCAACTTTAAGTGTATCGTCTAAAGAAAGTGATCTGAGTGTGTAAGAGGCCAAACCAAGATTAAGTTTGTGCTTTATTTCGTCCGATTCTTTTTTGTTGGAATTGCCAAAAGCAAATGGAGCTGATGCTGTTGCTAAAACACCCGCTCCAATCATTTTCATAAATTCTTTACGTGTCTGTTTCATAGAGTTACCTTTATCTTTTGTTTTAAATTACATGGATTTTATTAAAAATCACAAACAAGGGCTATTTTAACTCTCTAAAACCGTAAATAACCTTTTTTAAGAAAGATTTATATCTGGTGATTAGAAAACCATTATAAAAGCTTAGAAATGATTTTTTGAAGCCTTTTCTTCTTACTCTCCTGTTCAAATTCTATTAGCCTACTTTCAAAAAGCTTTGCAAAACGATCTTTATAGGAATTATTTATTAGAGGAAATGCTTTTTCGGCATACATCGGTAATTGGTTTGTAGGACAAGTTAACATGATTTCGGCTAATAAAATCAGCATTTCTTCTCGATACATTTCTTTAGACGCTAACTCCAATAATATATACACTAAATTATCTCTGGTAATTACAGAGCCGCTTTCAGCAACTGCTACCAATTTGGGAAGATCTTTAAAAACTAAATCCGGATTTGTTTTGCTAATACATAATATTGCTGCCATGCTTCCCCATTGTAATCGATTATTTTTATGAGTAAGTAAATCAATAAAATATTCTTGATACGCTACTAACATTGATGGTTCCAACTCACCAACTTCAAAAATTACTTTAATGCAATCGCTTTGTATTTTGGTGTCTTTTGTTTTTTTGATAAACTCAACCAAAGTTTTTAGCTCAATTGCTTTTTTCTCTTTTGCAATTTGCTTAGCAAGTACCAAGTTTGGTTCTTCATCTCTTCTACCTTGCACACTTGCTAATTGATTAATTATTGATGACTCTTCCATCTTTCTAAATTTGGTATGCCTTTAGTAAATAATCCAGCTAAAAAACCGGGAAATCCCATATCCTTTAATTTAGCTTTACAAAATAGCTGCATTTCTGTAACTGTAAAATTTGGCTGCGTAAAGGCTCCGTTTCGATAACAGTAGCTGCAATACATTTCATTTTTGCTACCATCTGCATTTTTACTTCCACCTTGTGGATCTTTTTTTAACGGTATACCGCAACTTTGGCAATTTTTATATTTTGTCATCTGGCAATTTGTTTAGACTTAGCCAAATATATTTTGCCTGACTGACAACGGTATGTCAGTCAGTTTTAAGAATTTTCAAGCTGTCTAATGTATTCAGTTAAACTGATATGTTCATTCGAAAAATGTTCAATAGTATTTGTTATTTTTATAACTCTAGCTAATGAAAAATCTCGGTAGTTATTCCGCAGCCTACAATAACCGATAAGATGCCAATTGTGGTAGTAAAATGTTATACCTATTGGCTCAACTAATCTTTCAGTTGTATTTCCTTTCGCATCACAATAGTTAATTTTTAACACCTGCTTTTTTGTACAAGCTTCTTCCACTAAAGAAAGATACTTTGGTAAATACTTTTCATTAATATAGGCTTCAACATTTTTTGCCAGTTTTTCAATATCTGTTAATTGTTGATCTCTCAACTTATTCTTAATTTTTTCGAGCGCAGAAGAAAAGTTTTGAAATGTTTCTTTATCGGTAAATTTTCTGGCGAGTTGTTCTACAAAAATAAATGACTTGGCTTCTTCTAAAGATTTTAAATCTCGAAAAACTGTACGCTCACTAACATTAAATTTTGCTTCAATTTCTTTTAATGAAGTAAATTTTTTTGACTGTAAAAAAGTAAGTAGAGCAGTTAATCTTTCTAATCTTTTCAAAACAGAGACTTATTTACTTTGATAAATATAAAGGTAGCTTTTAAAATAAAATCTAAATTTATCATTAATATCTCCTATCTCATTCAAAATGAGCTATTTGCTTGTATATCATGTAATAGCCTTTTAAAAAACATATCCATTAATCTAAAATAAATAGACGTTGTTTTAATATCAACTACTTCGTTTATATATTTTAGGTGCTTGTAACTAATTGATAAACAATACCTTATAGAGGTAAAAGCTACCTTATCAGGATTTAAAACTACTTAATTGGGATATTACTACCTAATTGGGATATTACAGTAAAGTAATTGATAATCAGTAAGATAAATCATTTTTAGGATTTAAAACTACCTTATAGGGAATAATAAAAACTACTCAATTGGGATAAAGGCTACTTTATTGGGATTTAATCTATAAATAATTGTATTTCAGTTAATTATATCTTTTGCTTAAAGTTAGAACTACTTTTTTGGGAACATAGGCTACTTAATTGGGATAATTGACCAATTGAGTAGTTTTTACTATTGGATAAGACCTTAAAAGCTACTTTTTAAGGATGTTTGAAATAATAAAGGCTACTAATTTGGGAATTAATATGTCTTTTTTTGCTCTCAAAGCTTCAAGTAGTACTTAAAGTAGCTTAAAAGCTACCAATTTGGGAAGTGAAAATTTCAAAATCCTTGATAGCCGCCCATAAAGGTAGTTTTTAAATCGGGTCTATTGACCCTTTGAATGATATTCAAGTTTTACTTTAAGTCTAAAAGCTACTAATATGGGAAATAAATTGAGCTATTTTTAGCACTTTGCAAGCTTTTGATCCCTAATGAGTAGCTTTTGAGGTAAGCTTACATATTTGAGTTTTGACATATAAAATCATCTAATACAATTTTAAGCAAAAACCTATTTAGTTTAAGATTCAATTTTCTTCATAATGTAAATGCTGACCACTTACCTACCCTATTTATTAATGGTAAGAATTCTTCTTAAAAACTTAAAAGCTACTAATATGGGATCAATCATAAAGACATAAAAATTTAAAAGCTACCAAAATATTTATGGGTTGCTTTTTCCATTATCAATTTCTAACTTGCACCAAAGGGAGTAAGAAAGAGATTGAATAATGTCAGTTAAAGGAAAAACAAATTCAGCCAACAGTTCACTAATCGTAAAGAGTAACTACCTAGTAAATGCTAGATATAGTTACACTCCACTCGAAATGAAAATCGTTTATCTCATGGTAAGACAAATCAAACCAGGAGACGATGTTTTTACTACCTATCATCTTAACATTAGAGAATTTCAAAGAGATTGTAATTTGTCTGGAAACTCTTTACACGAGTATATGGTGAAGGTACTAAAGAGATTGATGAGTAAAGTGATAGAAGTACGAGACGAAAATAATAACGTTGAGCTTTTCCCGCTAATCACCTACTCTAAACACCGTTCTCAAGAAGGAACAATCGCGCTTACTTTTGTTCCACAAATGCAACCTCACCTACTCGATCTTAAAGAGCGCTTTACCAGTTTTTACGATGCCAATGTACTGGCTTTAAATAGCCAATATTCTATGCGCATTTACGAGATGCTGAAACAGTACGAAACAATTGGTAAAAGAAAAATTACTGTTGACAACATGAGACACATGTTGATGTTGGAAAATAAATATGAAAGCTATAATCTTTTTAAGAGAAAAGTGATCGAAAAAGCTCGTAAAGATTTAGACAAACATTGCGATATAGGCTTTACTTACCAAGAATTTAAAACGGGAAGAAAAATAACTTCCATAGAATTTTATATTCATAAAAGAAGAGTAAAAGAAGATACTCCAAAGATAGATGAGCAAACAGGTACTTTAGAACTTGAATTGTTAGATATGGGTATTACTCAAGCCCAAGTTAACAAGTACTTGTACGATGAAAAAAAAGACGAAAAACTATTAAGAGAGTTGATAGATGAAACCAAAAGAAGATATGAAATAGGTAAAGTTAAAAACCCTGCTGCATATCTAGTTCATCTAATAGAAACAGATGCCAGTGTAAAACCGAAATTTGTAAAAGAAGAAGAGCAAAAAAAGGCGACAAAGTCTAAATCTGAAAAGCCAGTTTCTAAAGTACAAGACGAAAAGCGACAAGCTCAGTTAATTGACAAATTGCTCACAGCTTTTAAAGCAGTAAGAAAACAATACATTAAAGAACAAATTGCTGAGTTTACTGAAAAGGACTGGGAAGATTTCGGAAATATGATTACCGATAGCAAATATGCTTCTTTAGTTAGTAAGGTTCGAAAAAACGGAGAGGTAAACAGAAAGTTAGCAGAAACCAGTGTTTTGATGACGATCTTTCTAAGTAATAGAACACTTCCAGAGCAAGATCATTTTATGGATTGGGCTCACAAAGAACATGGTTATCAACTTGAAGCAATAGGAGATGATTTTGTTTTTAAACAGGCTTAAGTTGAAGGCTATATTTCACAAAAAAAGGATGACATCAATGTCATCCTTTTTTTGTGTCTTCATCTTTATCAATTTCTTTATTCTTGGCTTCTATATGTTTTTCAGATTGATATTCTTCGGGAAGTTTGCCAGTATTTTCCTTCATTAAATTTCGAACATCACTGTGGTTTGCTTTGTGTACATCATCAATCTCATCCAGTTTTTCGAGCTTAGCTTGTTTCAAAAACTCGTTACTCATCTCAATAGCAAAGCTTCTGGCAGTTAAGAGAATGTTAGGTAGTACTTCATCGGGTAAAGGCTCTCCGTTAAACAACACTTTTCTACCATTGTAATCTACTTGTAAATAATTGTCTGTGCTATGCCCTTTTTCCAAAAAATAGTTTCTCAACTCATCTTTTACAGCTTCTAATTTCTCCCAATATTCCAGTCTCTTGTTTTCTTTTAAATTTTGGAGTGTTTGTTCACACTGGATAAAATATTGTCTGGCAGCTCTGCCTAACTCCGATCGCTGTAACATGCTTATCTCTTTTGCACATTGCAGTGTTAAATGATAGTCTGTAATTGTCTGATGATTTTGGGGGTGTACCTTTTGGTACGGGGTATAGTCAGTGCCCTCAATAAATCCGTATTGTTGCAATCGTTCGAACCATCTTGAAAAGCGTTCTCTAGATTGAAAAAACTCGTGAAGTTCTCTGGCTGAAATCACATTTCCCTGATAAATTTTGATCAGTTCCATAAAAAATCTGGTATTGAATTTTAGTAAAATTTATACTGACATTTGAAGCAAATATCCTGATTTCTCCTGTTTTTTTGTCAGTAATTCGGAAAATAAAATTAAAATAACTGATATGTTTTTTTACTGCTTCAAATAATATCTATCTTCACAAAATAGAAAAAAAATTGCACAAGGAAGACAAAACATGGCAGAAATTATTTCGATTTTAAACAGGAAAGGCGGGGTAGGCAAAACCACTACTTCCATCAATTTAGGCAAGGCACTTTCGCTCGATGGATACAAAGTTTTAGTGATAGATAACGATCCACAAGCAAATCTCACCGAAGGACTGGATATAGAAATTGAATACGAAGGTGGTAAAAGAATTACGCCAACCATTTACGATGTATACAAGACTGGGCGCAGCATGCCGATAGTAGAAGTTGACGACAACTTCCATGCGGTTCCCTCCTCTTCAGATTTAGATGCAATCGAGTTGGAAATTAATACAGATTTTAACCGAAATTTTAAGATTGCTGAGGCATTAAATCCGGTTTCGCCTGTGTACGATTACATTTTTATTGATTGCCCACCTTCTCTAGGAGTTTATACTCAAAATGCTTTAACAGCATCAACCAAATATATTATCCCAACTAAGTGTAGTAGCAAGTTTGCGCACAGTGGTATTACAGAGGCAAAAGCCCTAATCGACAATGAGGTAAAAAGGATTATTAACCCTAAGATAGAACCTTTGGGAATTGTGTTGACTTTCTACGATAAAAGAACCCGAGTAGACAGAGCGGTTGAGGCAGATTTAATAGAAAGTTATGCAGGTGAATTGTTTGAAACTCGAATAAAACAATTGACTAAAATTCCGGAAGCTGAATATGTGAGTTTGGATATTTTTGAGCATGCATCCACTTCAGAAGCGGCAGAAGATTACAGATCATTGGCAAGAGAAGTAGCACAAAGAATAGAGCAAAATGGCTAAAGATAGTATAAGCAAACTTAGAGATAGAAAGAAACAAAAAACAGTAAATATTGACAGTGTATCAGCAGCACTTGTTAAGCCTTTTTCAGGACAAAAAATTATAGAAAACCCAACGCTTAGGGCTTTTATTCCTCCACTAAAAGACGAAGAATTATACCTGCTTGAGCAAAGCATTCGAGCCGAAGGTGTTCGTGAACCTCTTTTGCTTTGGGTAGATCCTGAGGGAGTACATATTCTGGTTGATGGCTACAACAGATTCCAGATTATTAGAAAGATTGAGGAAGAAGGAAAGGTGGTAAAATACGGGGTTAAATATCTTGAGTTTGCCAACTTTGAAGAGGTAAAAGATTGGATGCTCCAAAACCAGTTAGGCAGAAGAAACCTAACAAACGAACAGAGAAGTTATTTACGTGGATTGAGATATAATAGAGAAAAATCAAAGCATGGTGGAGATCGTAAATCAAGTGGTCAAAATGACCCGATGACCCAAGGAGTAAGGTTTAGCGAGTACCTCTCACAAGAGTTTGGAGTAGGTGAGAAAACCATCCGTAGAGATGCTGAGTTTGCAAAAGGAATCGAGCTAATAGGAGAAAGTAATCCATCGCTTAAAATGGAATTGCTGGCTGGTAAGGTGAAAATTAAGAAATCTACCCTGCAAAACTTAGGGAAAATTGAGGTGACAAGCATTCCAGTGTTTAATAACTCAGCAGATGTTGAAGGATATCTGCAAAAAGACGCAAATAAAGCTGATAGTGCTAGCATGGAGTCTAAATCTGTAAATTCTACAGCAGAAGCCGAAAAGTTGTTTAAAAAAGCTAAAAACAGCCTTGATTCTGCTTATTCTTCCCGGTCAGCTAAAGATATTGCATCTTTAATAAAGATTTTAGAGGAATTAAAGGAATTACTTTGATGAATACATCTGTATACTAGATAAGAATTAAGAGGGCTCAAATGAGCTCTTTTTTTATGTAAAAGTATTTCAGTGAACGCTATTTCTACATAAGGAAATTTTAAAACAGATTCAGTGTTTAAGCCTGATAGCACAGAACAGTTTAAGTTTTAAAATGCCTAACTTTATTGGGAAATACGCATGGCAGAATGCTTGCAAAAAGTATTTGAAAATAACTTATCAACGTAATTGCTATCAATGAACTTTATGAAAATGAAATGGGCTTTGCTCCTGCTTTTTAACCTTTGCAGTTTGCTTGTTTACGCAAATATTACTCCTCAAAAACTCACCTGCGAATACTTGAAAAATCCTGATGTTGTAGATGTAATTCATCCCAGGTTGAGCTGGATAAACATAGCTGATGAAGGTGAAAGAGGGCAGTTTCAAACAGCTTGGCAGATAAGAGTAGCTAGCACAAAAGAAGGTTTAAATAATCCTGATTTATGGGATAGCGGCAAGATAAATTCGGAGGCTTCTTACCGGGTTTCGTACCAAGGAAAAACCTTAATTTCTAGACAAGATTGCTGGTGGCAAGTAAGAGTTTGGGATAAGAATGGAGAGGTTTCAGATTGGAGTGAAGCAGCTTATTGGCGAATGGGTTTACTGCAAAGAGAAGACTGGAAAGCCAAGTGGATTGGTGCACCTTGGCAAGGTGAAGAAGCATTGCCTAAACCTAGTAATCCTAATGGAAAACCAGAGAAAATGCCCCCTCCTGCACCACTTTTAAGAAAGACTTTTAGTGTACAAAAAGAGATTAAAAAAGCGGTGGTTTACACTACTGGCTTAGGCTATTTTGAACTGTATTTGAATGGTGAAAAAGTAGGTGATGATGTGTTGATACCTAACCAAACCAATTATGCAAAACGCCCAAATCTCATCAATGAAAACATCCCTTTAGAAGATAATTTTAAGGAATATAAGGTGATGTATTTGGCTTACGATGTGAAAGATTATCTGGAAAATGGAGAGAATGCAATAGGCAGCATATTGGGAAATGGCTTCTATAATCCGGCAAAATATTGGGCTGGAGCTTATGGTACACCAAGGTTTTTAGGGCAATTACACATCACTTACACAGATGGTTCTGAGGCAGTAATTGTTAGTGATGAAAGCTGGATAGCTGCCAAAAGTCCGATACTAATGGACATGGTTTATTATGGTGAACATTACGATGCTAGAGAAGAAAAAACAGGTTGGTCTACTGCTGGATATAATGATGTGAATTGGGAAAAAGTAGCATTGAGAAAAGCCCCAGAAGGCAAGCTTGTTGCCCATACTGCACACACTGATAAGGTGATGGAAAGCTTAGAGCCAGTAAGCATTAAAAAGACAGGAAAAGGAAGCTATTTGGTTGATTTTGGAGTGGAAATTTCTGGTTGGTTGAGGTTTAATAATGTGGAGGCTCCCGCAGGACATAAGGTCGAATTTGTCTATAAAAGTAATATCTATTCTGGTGATAATTCTTATATTTTTAAGGGGGGAAAACCGGAGTCTTATGCTGCCAGATTTAACTGGTTTGTGTTTAAAGAAGTTGAGATAAAAAACTGGCCGGGCAAACTAAAACCAGAGCAGATTCGAGCAGAAGCAGTTAATACTTACATTGAAGAATCTGCCACTTTTGAAACATCAAACAAGCTCTTAAACGGCCTCAATAAAATTTGGAGAAGAAGTCAATTAGACAACATGCATGGTGGTATTGCTAGCGATTGTCCGCATCGTGAGCGCTCTCCTTATACGGGTGATGGACAAGTTACTTGTATAACCGTAATGCATAATTATAATGCCCGAAATTTCTATCACAAATGGGTGCAAGATATGCTTGGTGCACAAAACGTAACAACAGGTTATGTGCCAAATGGAGCACCTTGGCAACCGGGTTGTGGTGGCGGTGTCGCTTGGGGTGCAGCTATCAATATTATCCCTTGGGAATACTATCTGCATTACGGTTCTGTAGACATGTTGCAAGATAATTATGAGGGTATGAAAGAGTATATCCGATACATGCAAACATGGGTAGATGAAGCTGGAATTATGTATTCGCAAGGAACAGGTAAAAATGGTAAACCTTTAAGATGGGTGAATTTAGGTGAATGGTGTACTCCCGGAGAGCAACAAGTTCCAGACGATATGGTGCATACATTTTATTTTTGGAGATGTGCAGATTTTACTTCTCAAACTGCTACCATTATGGGAAATGAAATGGAAGCTGAATACTATCGATCTCTAGCAGACAAAGCAAAATCAGCATTTCACAACAAATTTTATGATGAGGTAAAAGGAACTTATGGCGCAAATGGAGGGAATATTTTTGCTTTAAAAATGGGCGTGCCGCAAGAGAGATACGATCAAGTAATTGCATCATTAAAGGCAGACTTAAAAGCGGCTGATGGACATTTGGATACTGGTATTTTTGGTACACAGTTTTTCTTTGAAGTACTCACCGAAAATGGTTTACACCAAGAAGCTTATGAAGCCATTAGCAAGACCGATTACCCGAGTTTTGGCTATTGGTTAGCAGATGGTGCAACAACTTCTAGAGAACACTGGAATGAAGATGGCTCACACAACCATCCAATGTTTGGAGCAGGTATAGTTTGGATGTATAGAAAACTGGCAGGAATGGAGATTGATCCAGAAAACCCAGGCTATAAAAACATCAGATTTAAGCCTCAACCAGTAAATGAAATCACTTTTGCAAAGTATGAAAACGAGACATCTTTTGGAAAAGCTGGTATTTATTGGAAAACAGAAAAAGAAGCTTTTGTAATGGATGTAACTGTACCTGTTGGCAGCACAGCTACAGTTTATGTTCCAATAAAAAATAAGTCTGATGTGCTTGAAAACGGTAAATCACCAGATACAGACGAAAATATCAGTTATATTAAAAGTGAAGTAGATTATCAGGTTTACTCAGTGAAAAGTGGAAATTATCACTTTCAGTCTAAGTGAAATTTAATTGCTGAAATCCCAAATAGGTAGCTTTTAAAAAATGATTAGCTACCTATTTGGGGTTTTTATTTTGTTTGTGAACACTTGCCGACTGGTTTGTTATACTATAAAAGAAGCATTAAATAGAACAAAATTTAACAAACTATATGTCAGAACATCACGATCATCATCACCACCATAATCACGAAAATCAGTCGAGTAAAAACTTAAAAATCGCCTTTTTTCTTAATCTGGGTTTTACAATTCTCGAAATTATCGGAGGTTTGTATGTGAATAGTATTGCAATAGTTTCAGATGCAATTCATGATTTAGGTGATAGTTTGTCTTTGGGAACAGCTTGGTATCTCAATATAAAATCTAAGAAAAAGGCAAGTAATAAATTCTCATTCGGCTATTCCAGATTCTCACTTTTAGGAGCTTTAATAAATAGCATTGTATTAATTGCGGGTTCTATTTATGTGCTATACGAAGCTGTTGGGCGAATTTTAAAACCTGAACATTCTGATGCTCAAGGTATGATTATTTTTGCGATAGTTGGTGTAGCTGTTAATGGTTTTGCTGCTTGGAAATTGAGTGGGGGAGGTTCGATGAACGAAAAAGTAGTTTCTTGGCACTTGTTAGAAGATGTTTTAGGTTGGGTAGCTGTGCTTATTGTAGGTATAGTGATGCAGTTTAAAGATATCCACTACCTTGATCCTGCACTTTCATTAGTTATCACACTTTACATTCTTTGGAATGTGATTAAAAGGCTCAAAGATACTTTGTTTATATTTCTACAAGGAGTGCCAGAAAATGTGAGTATTGCCGAAATAGAAGAAAAAATTAAGGCAATTAATCATGTTGAAAGTTTGCATCATACCCATGTTTGGTCTTTGGAGGGTGAACATAATGTATTTACCACACATGTAAAACTACAAGAAATTACTCATTTTACTGATTTGTTAGCAGTTAAAAAAGAGATAAAAAACTTGTTAAAAGACTATCATTTTTCCCACTATACAATCGAAACCGAACTTAATACTGAAAGTTGTGTTTTAGCAGAATCATAAATTAATAGTTGATTTATGATTGAAATAAGGTACGTTAAAATTTACTTTTTTTGAAACTATATTTTGTTTTTATTTGCTTATTCATATTAATCTGAATAATAGTCTTATTTAAATATTTATAGAAGCATATTTAGATGGTATAAGTTGGAATTCAGCTAAATTTGAAGACTTTTTAACTAGCAAATGAGCAAAATAGATATTTGAAATGAGTAATTGAATTGACATTATTTATTATCTTATTAAGAATTTTTATAACTAAAAAGGTAGATATTTCAATTCAAATTCAATATTTTGCTTCTTCAAATATTATTGCGACGATAATATTAAAAACCGGGGTGATTATATCTTCTATTGAGATTAACTATAGATGCTTATTTAATTAAAATTTATTAAAAAAAAATTAGTAGAAATTGTTAAGGTGAATTTATGATTCAATACTGCAAGAAAAATCTGGAAGAAATTAAATCGCTATTGCAGGTACTTCCCAAAGAGCACTATACTTTCCCGGTAGCTATTTTGTCAAATGCCACAATAGGAGAACATGTAAGACACATTTTAGAGTTCTATAAATGCTTAATTGATGGAATAGATTGCGATGTTGTTAATTACGATGAGCGAAAAAGAGATAAAAGAATACAAACCGATGCAGCGTTTGCAAGCTATTTTATTCAAGATTTGGTACTTAAGTTAGATGGCATTGATACAGATAAAGCATTGTTTTTAGATGGGAATTATTCTTACGAAAATGGTGAAGCGGTAAAAATTCCATCTTCTTTATTTAGAGAACTTACCTACTGCTTAGAACACAGTATTCATCATCAAGCACTTATAAAAGTCGCCTTGGTTCAGTTAGAAGGAGTTAGTTTAATTGATGAAACTTTTGGTGTTGCTCCAGCAACCATAAGGTTTCAGAAGAGTGAAAATTGAAAGTTATTTTAAATAATTTGATATAAGGATTGCATAAAATATGTAATCCTTTTTTTATGCATTTTTCAGTTTAAGTCATATCTAATTCCCACTCAAATATTAAATTTAGATTTCAATCTATTTTATTTATCAAGATTTACCCCAGAACTAAAATGACTAATAGAAGAAAGTTTCTTAAAAAAGGATGTATGGCTGCCGCTGCTTCAACCGCTTTTACTATACCCAATATTGCCAATGCTTCAGAAAAAGAGCAGAATGTTTGGAGAGAGTTACCTCAAATAAAAGATGAAGAGTTTTTATGGGATTGGGTTCGCAGTGAGTACTCAGTTTCCACTAGTGTGGCAAACTTAAACAATGGGGGAGTGAGCCCACAGCCAAAGGTAGTTCAAGAAGTTTTAGCGCATTACACCAGAGAGTTTAACACCATTCCTTCTATGCATATGTGGAGCAAAGGTGATATTTCTAACTCTGTGCGTGAGCAATTGGCTGAGTTGGCAGGTTGCAGTCCAGAAGAAATTGCAGTTAACCGAAATACTACGGAGGCCATTAACACAGTAATCTGGGGAATGAACTACAATAAAGGTGATGAAATTATTCTAACAGAACAAGATTACACCTCGGTAATGAATACTTGGGAGGAAGCCGAAGCAAGATATGGTGTAGTGTTAAAATGGCTTTCTTTTGAATTGCCTATTGAAGATGATGAAGAAATTGTAGAGGCTTACACCAGTGCCATTACAGATAAAACCAAGTTGGTAATGATTACGCATGTAAATAACTTGAATGGCAACATTATGCCAGTAAAGAAAATTACTGCTGCGGTTAAAAAGGTAAATCCAGATATAAAGGTTTTGGTGGATGGTGCACATGCATTTGCCCACATCAATTTTAAGATTTCAGATTTAGGCTGCGATTATTACGGAACTAGTTTGCATAAATGGCTTTGTTCTCCTTTTGGCACTGGAATGTTGTACATAAAGAAATCAGAAATTAAAAACCTATGGCCGCTCTTTACCCACGAAGATCCCCAAAGTGATGATATAAACAAGTTTAATACTTTCGGAACTCGTAATTTGCCGGCAGAGCTTTCTATAGCCAGAGCTATTTATTTTCATAACACAATAGGTAGTGAAAGAAAAGAAGCAAGGTTAAGATACTTGAAAGATTATTGGATTACCAGAGTTTCCGATATCCCTAATGTTGAAATAAAAACATCGATGAAACCAGAATATGCTTGCGCTTTGGGTTCATTTTCTTTAAAGAATATGAGTGATGGAGAGGTAGCCCAGAAGTTATATAAAAATTACCATGTGCATCTTACGCATAAAGGAGATAAAACGGGCAAGTTTCATGGCATGCGCGTAACGCCACATATATATACAAGCACCAAAGAACTAGATTGGCTTGTAAAAGGAATTCAAAATTTAGCGAAAGTGCAATAAAGAGTTTTATCAATAGTGTTTCCCTCTGTAATATTGAGGGGAATTCTATTTTAATTGAAAGTGATTTATAATGAATTCTAAAGACCAGATTAAGAATATATTTAGCCAGATGGTAAAGATGAGTGAAGATGAATGGCTATACTTTAGTGAAAGACTGGTCCATAAAAAATACAAAAAGAAGGAAATCATCACAGGTTTTAACCAACTTGAAAATAAACTATGTTACTTGGTAGATGGCATCGTAAGACACATTGTTGATCCACTTAATGAAACAACCATTGCCTTTACCTTCCCCGGAAACTTTTTTAGTAATTATGATTCTTTTATAAGTCGAAAGACTGGCATTATTGAGATTCGGGCTATTACACCAATTGTGGAATGCTACTATATATCTTATAATAGTTTGCAAGAAGTCTATGAGAATACAAGTTGTGGAGATCGGATTGGTAGACTCGCTGCCGAACAACAATATCTCAAAAAATCTTCTCGCGAAATTTCATTTCTAACTTTATCTCCTAAAGAAAAATACTTGCAGTTAATGGATGAACAACCACATCTGTTAGAATCGATTCCGCTTAAATACTTAGCCTCCTATATGGGAATTACACCTGAAACACTATCTAGAGTACGCGCTTCAATTTCTTGATTTTTGTCAAGGAAATAGGTTTTGCCAAACTCGAAATTTGCCTAAACTAAAATTATTAATTATGGCATTTTTCATAGGCTTAATATCATTTACATTATTCATTTGGCTAATAAGTAAAATCTTTAAAGAGAATAGCTTTCAAAATTTCTGGATTGCGGGTAGGGTAGGGGCCAGAATCATGTTCGTGATGATCGGAGTAATGCATTTAGTAAAACCAGAAGCATTAGCCTATATGGTAGAAGATCTTTTACCTTTTGCCACTGAGTTAGTAGTAATTTCTGGTGTAACGGAGGTTTTATTTGGCTTGGGTTTATTATGGAATAAAACAAGAACCATATCAGCTTGGCTACTAATTATACAATTGATTTTGATGTTTCCGGCTAATATAAATGTGGCAGTAAATAATCTGGCTGCACCGGGAGGTTTACCCGCAGCAGCTTGGTATACTTGGTCGCGATTGTTATTTCAACCAGTTTATATTTATTGGGTATACAAAGCAGCTAATTTAGATTTAAAAAGTATACTACCTACTAAAAAAGAGGAGGTATTGATATAAAAAAAGCTGGCGATTATGCCAGCTTAAATTAAAAAGAATATCCAAAAATGGCTGAAAAGCGATTTACTGGAGATGCAAGTAATTCATAATTTGATATACCATTAGACTTTTCATATCTAACAAGGAATGACACTTTATTTACCTGAAATCCTATACTTCCTAGAATCCCTTGTTCATATTTTCTATAGTTTTCAAAGATTGTTGAAGAAAAATCTTCAGCTGAAACTGAAAACCCATTAGTTATTCCTAATTCTATAAAAAGTGAAGCTTCTTGAGAATTGACAAGTCTATATCTCAAAGAGTTTCCAATTTTAATGTATGAAATTCCTATTTGAGATAAGCTTTCCATTTCATCAATTTCTACAGAATAGGATGTATAGTACAATTCGTTAAATATTGACCATCTATTTCTATTACCTTCCAACTGCATATCCATTGAAATACCAAATGTTGGAGTTGTTTGAGTTGATATTTCTGCAGCAACTAATTCTCGATAAGGTCTACTTGATCCTTTAAAAGATAGTTGATTTAATGTCAAGCCTGCTGTTAGGCCAAATGTGAAATTGAGGCTTTTCTTCTGTTTCTGATAATCTGGCTCACTATCTATGCATTTGTAATATTTTTTAAAAACACTCTTGAGAACATATGCTTCAAAATTATTATTAAAATCTATGCTTTTAGCAATACTGTTACAATCTCCTAAGTATTCGATTAGTTGCTTTTTGTATTGACGGTTATAAGACAACCGTTTTTCTCCATTATAATATCTATAGTATTTCTTAAAAATGAGGGTTTCAAATTGACCATCAACTTCAATAAAAAAATGGTCTCTTTCCCATTCTCCTTTATACATGTATAAGCTTTTGGCTCCAATGAAGATAGCTTCTAATAAAACTGATCTCTTATCAAATTCTAATTCGTTATTATCTTCCAGAGTTTGCATGTCTACTGAGCTAGTTTCAACTTTTACAGTAGCACTTTTATATATACTACCATCTACTTGGAATGCTTTAATATTATTCACCCCAAAAGTTTGGGTAGTACCACTACTATTTTTAAAAGTGACAGTTTCTGGATTTCTTCTCCACAACTTATTATCTATTGCACCCTTAAGTGTATCTCCACTGTTTTGAATTACATATCCGAGCTGAAAGTTTTGTTGGGCAAAAATAGTGGTAAAAAATGCTAATTTCAGTACACTTATTAGTATTAGTTTTTTCATTAAAAATTATAAGTTGTCCAAAAAAATCTGCTAAAAATTGATAAATTTCGATATTTACACCTTTTTAACTCATGTTTTGAACAACTTATTATCAAATTAGAAACTATATCCAACAGTGGTATAAATCCTATTAATTGGTGAGCTAATAGAAGTTGCGTCTGAGAGTCCGTTAGACCTTTCGAACTTAAGATTTAAATGGATATGCTTTATATTATATCCTGCGCCAATAACTAAACCTTGTTCATAACTTCTGTAAGAATCCATGGTGTTTACTTCAGAAGTTGTAACATCATCATACACATGGCGATATTCGATACTAGTGTTTTCGATATTAACTAAAAAACCATTAGTAATTCCGAGTAAAAGGTAAAGGTTCTTATCTTCTGTATTTAGTAAACTATATTTAATTAGGTTTTGCAATTTTAAATAGCTGGCTTCTAACTTCATGTCATATTCATTGTAAAAACCATTTCTTAAATCATTTATATAATTTCCTTCAGATGAGAATGAGGTAAACAATAAGGCATTGTTTATCGCCCATTTCTTTCTATTTCCATCTAATCCAATATTTAGAAATATACCAAAAATAGGAGCTACTGATGATGAAAAATTGCTACCTGTCAGCTTGCCACCATCACCATTAAACTGAATTGTAGTAAAAGTTATACCTGCATCTACACCCCATTCAAGATTAGTTTCTCTATTTACTTTTTGAAATTCAGGAGCGCTAGAAGTGCAGCTATAATATTTAGTAAAAAGCTTTTTTAACTTCCAAATACTAGGTTGGGCCATTATAGAAATATCATCTATTACATCGGGGCAATCTCCCAAATAGGTTTGGAGCTGTAATACAAATTGTTTGTTATATCCTATTTGCACATTATTTACATCGCCCATATTAAACTTTTTATAAACAAGAGCTTCGTATTTACCATCTCGATAGATAAAATAGTAATCTCTTTCTTGTTCACCTCTATAGCTGTAAAGACTTTTTGTACCTTGTATAAGTGTTTCTAAAAAGACTTTTTTGTCTTCGAATTTAGGTTCTTGCGAATTGTCTAAGTTTGAGATTTTTTGTGAACTTGTTTCAATTTGTACAGAGGCACTTTTATAAATATTGCCATCAACCTGAAACTCTTTAATGTCATTTATACCATAGGTTTGTGTTTCTCCACTTCCATTTTTAAAAGTAATCGTTTCTGGATTTCGTCTCCAATATTCATTGTCAATTTCTCCTGTTATTTTCTCACCAGAATTCTGAATGACATAACCGGTTTGAAAGTTTTCTTGAGCAATTAAAGAAGCTAGTAATAGTAATTTAAAAGTAATTAGGAGTAATAGTTTTTTCATCGATTATTGAATTGATAGAATGATAATAAAGTGCTAAAACTAATAAAGTAACCTTATTTAATTAACATATAATTGTGGTTAATCGTGAATTATTTGTATTAATCTTATATCGATTTGCTGATATTTACCTACTCACATTTTAAAAATCTTTAATGTTTTCCTAGTTTTTTTAACAAGTCTGTAAGTAATTCTCAAATTATTACTGTCTCTTATACTGAAGGGTTATAGGAGTGATATTTCATTTTTAAACTTTAGATCAGCTTGTTATTGGTTTCTATTTCAGAAATCTTAGATTATCTAATATTAGTCAGTAACGATAATAATCAGTCTTTCACCTTTGCTGTAATTTGATCTTAAGCGAAACTCCTGATGTTTTATATTTAAATTAATCGATCGTATGAGGAGAGTAACTTTGCTTTCTGCTTTATTATTTAATCTCTTATTTTTTTGGCAATGTAGTCCTACCGCAGATTATGCAGGTACAGAAACTACTGAAGCTGATACTACCGAAGAAACCGACGAAGTTGCTGGCTTGGTAAAGCGGATAATGAAAGACAAAGCATCTGAATTTAAAATTGAATATATAGAATCAGATAATGAAAAAGATGTATTTGAACTAGAAAGTGTAGATGGCAAAATTGTGCTAAGAGGTAACAATGGTGTGTCTGTGGCATCAGCTTTAAATCATTACTTAAAGCATTTTTTACACTGTGAAATTACTTGGAATGGATCTAACTTAAACTTTCCAGAAGTATTTCCGGAAGTGAGTACTAAGATTAGAAATGTTTCTCCTTATAAATACCGCTACTATTTAAACTACTGTACTTTCAACTATTCCATGGCTTGGTGGGACTGGGAAAGATGGCAATGGGAAATTGACTGGATGGCATTGAACGGAATTAACATGCCATTGGCCTTAACTGGTGAAGAAGCTATTTGGAGAAAGGTTTATACAGAAATGGGTTTCTCTAAAGAAGAGTTAGGTAAGTTTTTTAGTGGCCCTGCTTATTTCTCTTGGTTATGGATGGGCAACATCGATGCTTGGGGAGGTCCACTTCCAGACCATTGGATGGACACCCACATGGATCTGCAAAAAAAGATATTAGCAAAAGAAAGAGCATTTGGTATGAAGCCAATCTTACCGGCTTTTACTGGTCACGTTCCTCCAACATTTAAAGATAAGTTCCCAGATGCTAACTTATTACAAACTAACTGGGATGCCGGTTTTGACGATGTGTATATCTTGAACTTAGAAGACCCAATGTTTGATGAAATTGGTGCGGCATTCTTAAAAGCGCAAAACGAAGAGTACGGAACAGATCACTATTACTCTGCGGATACTTTTAATGAAAACGTGCCTCCATCAAACGATTCTACCTTCTTAAGTAAGATTAGTCACAAAGTATTTCAGTCGATGGCGAATACTGACCCAGAAGCAGTTTGGGTTATGCAAGGTTGGATGTTCCATTACAATGATGATTTCTGGCACCCAACTCAGATTCAAGCTTTGTTTGGAGCCATACCAGACGATCAAATGATTATTCTTGATTTGTATAGTGAGAGCCATCCGGTTTGGAATAGAACTGATGCTTACTATGGCAAACCTTGGATTTGGAATATGCTTCAAAACTTTGGTGGCAATGTGGCTATGTTTGGTAGAATGGAAAATGTCGCAAAAGATCCATCGGCTGCATTACACGATCCTAATTCTGGCAAAATGAAAGGTATTGGATTAACACCAGAAGGCAACGGACAAAACCCAGCACTTTTCCACCTCATGCTTGAAAATGTTTGGACGAGCGAGCCAATAAATGTAGATAATTGGTTAGAAGGTTATGCCCATCGCAGATATGGAAAAGTAAATGAAGAGATCAATAAAGCTTGGCAAGTTTTAGAAAACACGGTTTATAGTGGTGGTCTTGGCGAAGGTGGTTCTGAGTCTATTTTGGTTGCCAGACCAACTTTCGAAAAGCAAGGGCACAGAGTGTTAACTAAGTTAGATTACGATCCGACTGAGTTGTTAGATGCTTGGAAGATTTTTATTGAGCAAACTCCTGATTTAAAAGGTAGCGAAGGTTTCGAATATGATATGGTTGACTTAACCAGACAGGTGTTAGCTAACTATGCGAATCCATTGCAACAAAAAATTAGAAAAGCTTATGAGGCAAAAGATCAAAAAGCTTTTAAAGAAAATACTGAAGCGTTTCTTGCTGTGATCGAAGATATGGATAAACTGCTTCAAACACACGAAGACTTTTTGTTAGGCAAATGGATTAAAGATGCAAGAAGTTGGGGAGAGACTAAAGAAGAACAAGACCTTTATGAGTTTAATGCGAGAGATCAAGTAACGCTTTGGGGAGACAAAAACAGTGAGTTGCACGAATACTCTAACAGACAATGGGCTGGCTTACTTAGAGATTTCTACAAACCTAGATGGGAGCAGTACTTTGTTCAAGTTGCTAAAAGTATGGAAACAGGTACTAAGTTCGATCAAGCTGGATTCGAAGAAGGTATTAAAGATTGGGAATGGAAGTGGGCTAACAAAACGGGTGGTAACTACACTGCCGAGCCTAAAGGTGATGCTTACGAAATTGCCAAACAACTTTATGACAAGTACTACGAGAAAATGAAAGAGACCTACGCGTCTTCAAATATGTAAAAATAAAGATCAAAAACGGGTGAGTTCATCCACTGGAAACTGTAAGGTGAAGGTGGATGACTTTTTTTAATCTTTGTATTTTATTAATCCCTTCCTTTCACACATGATAAACTACTGGAAACTAACACTCTTATTTATATTATATCCTTGTATTTATTTACAAGCGCAATCAACTTCTCCATACAATTTAGTCGATCCATTTATTGGTACTGGCTATAGCGATGCACCAACCAATTGGGGCAACGAAGGTGGATTATATCCCGGAGCAGTTTTTCCTCATGGCAGTGTTCAACTTTCTCCCGAAACTGGTGTGGCTGCACAAAGAGGTTATCATTACGAAGAGAAGAATATATATTATTTTACTAGTTACAATCACCATAGTGGTTATCCATCTGGTGCATCTGGTGAGATTCAAGTAATGCCAGTAAAAGATACTTTGTTTGTTTCCGGAAAAAGCTTTCGCCCTTTTGAGCATAATAGTGAAAAAGCTGAACCCGGATTTTACAGCGTACAATTTTCAGATGATCAAACACGCACCGAAACAACTACCACTATGCGAAGTGGCATCTATAAATTTACTTTTCCTAAAGGAATCACGCCTTATATATATATAGGTGATGTTGGTGATTTAAATGTAATTTCAGATACGAGCATTTCTGGAACTAAAGCCAATGTTTATTTTGAGTTTAGTGAAGGTTTTACAAAATCGTTTTCTTCTGAGGGGGGAATGATTTTATCTTTTCCTGAAGCTGAATCTGAAAAAGTAATTGAATTAAGATTGTCACTTTCTCATGTGAGTTTAGAGAGTGCCATTAAAAACTTTAATAAAGAAATAAAAGAGAAAAGTTTTGATGAAGTTCGAGTGGCAGCTAAAAGTGAATGGGAAAAGAAGTTAGCAGTTATCGATATCGATGATGAAGATGTAGCTAAGAAAAAGACATTTTACACTGCGCTTTACCATTCTTTATTATTGCCTTGGGTAATTAGTGATGTTGATGGAAATTATAAAGGCAGAGATGGCAAAATCCACAAGACTGAAGGTGAGTTTGAATATGGTGGTTTTTCTGCTTGGGATACTTATCGCTCTTTGCATCCATTATTGACATTGCTCTTCCCAGAGATTCAAAAAGACATGATGTTGTCTTTGTTAAACATCTATGAGCAAACCGGAAGTTTACCTGCTGACCCGATGACGGGCAATCATACTGTGCCTGTTTTGGTAGATTCTTATCTTAAAGGTATTGAGCTAGATAAAGATTTACTTTACAAGGCGATGTTGGAGAGTATTGATAAATCACCATTTATCAGACATCATTTAGAAGACTATCATAAATTGGGTTATCTACCATCCGACATTCCAGAATCTATTACCAGAACTGTGGAGTATGCTTACGATGATTGGGCTTTGGCGCAATTTGCCAATGTAATGCAAGATGATGCTATCTATCTAAAAGCATTGGATAGAAGTTTAGGTTACCGACATGTGTTTAATCCAGAAATGCTATTTATGCAACCTGTAAAAGATGGTGTGTTTAATAATAATCCGGGAACATTCGGTTACAAGGAGGGCGACCAATGGGTGTATACTTTTGCCATTCCATTTCAACCAGTTGATCTGGTAAACTTGATGGGTGGAGATGAAAGTTTTGCTAACATGTTAGATTCTGCACTATCAAATGAGATCATCTTGTTTGATAATGAAACCATGTTTCATGTGCCTTATATGTTTACTTATGCCAACCATCCGGAACTTACGCAGCAATGGGTGCACGATGTTTTGGTGAATAGATTTTTGCCAACTCCTGGTGGTATTCCCGGTAACGACGATCTAGGTTCTATGTCAAGTTGGTATGTGTTTAGTGCTTTGGGATTTTACCCAACTGCACCGGGCAAACCTAATTATGATATGGTTGCTCCATTATTTAAATCTGCAACTGTGCATTTACCGAACACTCAAGATTTGGTGATTCAATCAGATAAGAAGTCTGAAAATGATAAATACATTCAATCAATTTATATTGATGGAAAGGCACATGATAAATTGTGGATTTCTCATGAAGTCGTAAGCCAAGGAGGTACTTTATCTTATCAAGTTCAGGAAACACCTTTTTCAGTTTATCCAGAATATTCCAATCCTGCTTTGTTAACCGAAATACATGATAAGCCGGCAATAGAAATTAGAGAATTAGAGCTTCCCAAAAAGGTAGTTTTTCCTAATGAAGAAGTGCCAGTTTACTTCACGCTAGAGAACAAAGGTAGTATAGGTACCAAAAAGGTAGCTTTAAAAATAAATGAGAAAGAGTATGTCTCAAAATATTGTCTTGTTCCCTCAAATGGAAAAATTTCTGATACTTTATATTGTAAATTATATGAGTTAGACAAAGTAGAGGTAGCACTTTCAGGTTTTGATGAAGTACATACTATAAAGGTAAAACAACCTAAGTTGCCCATGTCTAATCAATTTGAAGTGAGTGAGATTGATTTGAATACATTGGTTGAGTCTGGCAATGAGCAAAAGCTTGCTGTCACCATCAAAAACATTGGTTGGAAAGCTTATAAATTTAATATTCCAGTGAAAGAAGATGGAAATACAATTTTCAATTTTGAATTGAATTTGCGACCGGGAGAATCTAATACTGTTACACATTCCTTTTTAACTTCTGATCAGGGGACTCATTCAATCAAAGTTGGTAAGCAATCTCAAAAATATAAAACTTATGAAAGTGCCGCCGAATCGAATTTGTTGGATTTACAATTGGCAAAAAGAACAGAAGAGGGTTTAATTCAAGATATTTCCGGATTTAATAATCATGCAAATATTCAGACGACTGGGCAAGAGTCAAATGAGACTTCTTTTGATAAGCTTCCATACTTCGATAAAAATATGATGATAGATATTCCAGAATCTCAAAGTCTTGATCAGTTTAATGAATCTATCACTATGATGGGTTGGTTGTATCCTTCTAAAAACAATCAGGGTAAATCGATAGACCTTATAACAAAAGGTGATAACCATGTTTTACAGCAAACTTCTTATGGTAGCTTAAACTTTTTTGCTGGAGGTTGGGGAAGAGGAGAATGCAATGTGCCTTTACCATCTAACTGGTTTGGTAACTGGCACCACATTGTTGGTGTTTGTGAAGGAACCATTCTAAAAGTATATATCGATGGCGTATTTGCTGGTAGCTTACCATTAGAAGCACCTAAAAATTTAACTGTAAAAGGAAAATGGGCAGTAGGTAGAAACGAAGAATTTCCTGGTGAAAGAATCTACGAAGGGTACATGGATATTGTAAAAATATTTGGGGAGGCATTAACAGAAATTCAAGTATCTGACATTTACAAATCCGAAAAGCAAAACCATAAATCTGCGCCATAATTTAAATGATTGGCTTACTTGATATTAAAATTTCAAAAAATATCTATTAATAGTAGATGAATGAAAAAAAATAAATATTGACTTTAACTTTAGTAAAAAGAATATGAAAATACCTATATATAATAGTATTATAAAATTATGTTTGGGTAACATTGAGAATGACAAATTATTAAACTCAATAAGTTATATACTAATTGGGTAGTGTAAAATCGGTTTAGTGCTAAAACTGTAAGTGAATTAAAAAAGAGGTTTTTTTCTTATTTTGAATTTTGCTAGATTGAGAAGATAATTATCATCATAATCAATTTGCTTTGGAAAAAGTAGATCAGAAACAAATTAGTTCTTTGTTAAGTAAAATCTCGAATGATGATGATCAAAAATCATTTGAGACTTTATTTAAGCTATACTTTGAAAAACTACTAAATTTTTCAAGGAACTATATTTCGCAAAAAGAATTAGCAGAAGAAATTGTTTCTGATGTATTTGTAAAGCTTTGGAAAAACAGAAAAAACTTAACAGAGATAAAATCAATCCATACATATCTCTATATAGCTACAAAAAACCAGTCTTTAAATGCGATAGATAAGTATCAAAAAAGACCTGTTTTTTCAATAGACAAATCCTTCTATAATAAATTCCATTTTAGTTCAGACCCCGGTAGTGCACTTGAATACAAAGAGTTGCAAACTTTATTAAATGCTGCTGTGGAAAAACTCCCTTTTCAATCTAAAATGGTTTTTAAACTAGTTAAAGAAGATGGCCTTAAATATAAAGAGGTCGCCAATATTTTAGATATTTCTCCTAGAACTGTAGAGACTCATTTAGTACGTGCAGTTAAGAAGCTAGAGGTGTCTTTAGAAGACTATTTATCTAAGAAAAAGAAACTCCGAAAGCATGGTCAGATTATCTCGATAATTTTTTTCATATTTTTTTTACTTCCCTTGTAAGTAATTTTTGAATTACTCCTGTCTATAAATAAAAAAGCTCATAAAAATGGAAAATGATAGATTCAGGCTATTATTAGTCAGAAAATTGGCTAATGAAATTACATCAGCCGAATCAAAAGAATTAGATGCATTATTAAAAGACGATAAGTTAAAACAACTTAAGTATAATACCTTAATCAATTATAAAAATACCAATAGTGAAGAATCGAAGTCTGATTTAAATGAGCTTTTTAGTATTACAATGAGCAAAATTGCTTTGGAAGATAAAGCGCATAATGTGCAGTCACAACAAAAAATTGTGAACTCGAAAAATCCGAAACTAGAAGTTTCTTACTGGTTAGAGGCTTCTTGGAAATATGCTGCTGTTTTTTCTTTAATTGTAATATCATCAATATTATACTTTAGCTATAACAAAGGCATATTTGAAGAAGAAATTCAGAAAGTTGCCGCTATAGAATATATAACAAAGTCGACTTCAAAGGGTCAGAAACTATTGGTTACATTGCCAGATGGTTCTAGTATAAAATTAAATTCTAATACTTTAATAAAGTTTAGAAAGGATTTTAATAACCAAAGAGAAGTTTACCTTGAAGGTGAAGCTTTTTTTGAAGTTGCAGAAAACCCAGAAAAACCTTTTACTGTAAATGCAAGAGGTTTACTTACTACCGCTTTAGGTACTTCTTTTAATATTAGAAACTTTGCAGAAGACGAACAAGTAACTGTAATGCTCGCCACTGGTAAAGTGGTAGTAGAAGACCTTAAAGACACAACAAATATACACTTCCTTAACCCAACAGAACAGCTAACTTACAATACTAACAACAAGCAATCTACCAAGAGTAATTTCAAGATGGAATGGATAGCGTGGAAAGACGGTACCCTTTATTTTGAAAATGCCAACATCAAGCAGATCAAGCAAAAAATAGAAATGTGGTACGATGTGGATGTAAAACTCAAGGGAAATATTAATTGCTCAGTAAATGGGAGCTATACAAATAAAAGCCTTAAACATGTACTAGATGGTATCGAGTTTAGTGCTGGTATAGCTTACGAGATAAATGGTAATGAAATTATTTTAACAGGTAAGTAAAGAATAATATGAAAAATACTAGTTAGCTATTGTTTTATCCAGTTTGATGAAAATCTGCTGAACTTTTTTTAATAAAAAAACCAAAGATTACTTAAGCAAAATTGTGTGGCAACAATCGGGTAGTAATCCTTGGTATATATTGCCCTTGATGAATTATTCACCAAAAACTTTCCAATTTATGAAGTTTAAATTACTCAGACAAGTTTTACTCATGTCAAAATATGGTATACTTGGTATTATAATGCAATGCTTTCTGTATTCTTTCCTGATAGCCAAGGAAGGTGCAGCGCAAAAACCAAGTATTGAAGACGTTTACGTATCCGTACGTCTAGAAAATCAAAAATTGAAAGATGTATTTAAGCAAATCGAAACTCAAACAGGTTTTGGGTTTGTGTTTGATGCGCGCAACATCGATAAAAATCAGACAGTTACTTATACAGCCACTAATGAGTCATTAGCTGATTTGCTAAGAGAAATTGCCAAAGATTCTGGATTAACATTTAGAAGAATCGATGAAAATATACATGTCAGAAAAAATACTTTGTTTTCTGAACCAATTTCTGAAGTGATAGAACAAGAAGTTGTAAGAGCTGTAATTTCTGGAACAGTTACTAATGCCGAAGATAAGGAACCATTACCAGGTGTTAGTATTATTGTTAAAGGAACAACTACTGGTACAACTACAGATTTCGACGGTAAATTTATGTTAGAAACTACTGTCGGTTCAATCTTGCAATTTAGCTATATTGGCTTTATAACTCAGGAGATAGAAATAACTAACCAAACAAGTTATACGGTTGCATTAATGCCAGATATTGAGCAATTAGAGGAACTAGTTGTGGTAGGTTACGGCCAGCAAGAAAAGAGTGATGTAACTGGAGCCATCTCTTCTGTAAAAGGTAAAGATTTACAAAACATGCCAGTTTCTGATCCCTCTCAGGCTTTACAAGGTAGAGCAGCAGGTGTACAAATTGTAAGAAACGGTGGTGCTCCTGGCCAAGCTGGTTCAATCAGAATTAGAGGTACAGGTACTATTAATAATGCAAACCCATTGATAGTTATCGACGGATTTCCGGGTGGTGATCTAAACTCAATTAACCCGAATGATATTGAGTCAATGGAAATACTTAAAGATGCATCGTCTTCTGCAATCTATGGTACTAGAGCTGCTAATGGTGTTATCATTGTAACTACAAAAAGTGGTAGCAAAGGTGATAGATTAAAATTCTCTCTTAACTCTTACTATGGTACTTCTTCTGCAATAAACACTATAGATGTTTTAGAAGCAGATGATTTGGCCATGTTAAAAAGAGAAAGATATACGAACGATGGTGTCGAAGTAAATTCAATTTGGGAAGATACGCAATACCAAACACAGCAAACAAACTGGCAAGATGAATTATTAGGAAGAGGAACTATTAGAAACATAGATGCTAACTTAATGGGTGGAGGAGAACACTCTACTTATGGTATCTCATTAGGATTCTATGACGAAGATGGTTTAATGAATAACTCTTACTATAAGAGGTATAACTTTAGAGTAAAATCTACACATGAGATTGGAAAGAGATTCAAGTTGAATCAAAACTTACAGTTAACAAGTAGAGAAGGTAACTTCTTAAATACTACTTCTGCTCAAACTGGTATTTTATGGTCAGCAATCAGATTCCATCCTGGACTTCCAGTTAAATACGCAGATGGTTCTTATAGCTCTTCTCAAATAAGCAGTGAATTTGGTGATATAAATAACCCAATATTTACTGTAGATACTAATGACGAAAACGAGAAAAACTATCGCATTTTAGGATCAATTGGTGGTGAGTTTAAAATTACTGATGACTTAAGTGCAAAAGCTAATTTTGGTGTAGACGCCAATATTTATGACCACTACAGATTCGAAATTCAAGTTCTAGATCAAACTAGAACTAACTCGATCAATAATTTACTTCGTGAAAACCAACAGTATTACTCAATACTATCTGAGTATTTCCTTAATTACAATAAACAAATTGGAGAAGACCACAATATTAATATCGTAGCAGGTTATTCTGCTCAAACATTTAATACTAGTGGATATAGTGTAGAAGGACAAGGTTTCGAAAATGAAGATTACGATTTAAGAGACTTAGGAAACGCTACTACAATTACAGAAGCAGATGATACTAAAGAATATACTGCATTACAATCTTGGTTTGGTAGAGCGAACTATAGCTACAAAGATCGCTACTTATTAACTGCTACATTTAGATCTGATGGTTCTTCAAAATTTGCTGACGGTAATCATTGGGGTTACTTCCCTGCATTCTCATTAGGTTGGAGAATATCTGAAGAAAACTTCTGGAATGTTTCTTTCATCGATAACTTGAAATTAACTGGTGGTTGGGGACAATTAGGTAACCAAAATGTAGACCCATTCCAATACTATAGTAAACTTAGAGTTTCAAATGCTTACTCTTTTGGTGGAACAGGTGTAACTGGTACTGCTCAAACATTAATTGCTAACCCAGACATTTCTTGGGAAACTGCAGAGATGAGTAACTTTGGTATTGAAGCAGCTTTCTTACAAGGCAGATTATTTACAAACATCAATTACTTTGTAAAAACTACTAAAGAAATGTTATTGGAAGTTCCTGCAGTTGGGGCTCAAGGTACAGCAGAAGTTCCAGATAGAAATTTCGGTGAACTTCAAAACAAAGGTTGGGAGGTTGAGCTAGGTTACAACAACACCTCAGGTGGTTTAACTTATAGCATCAGCGGTAATGCATCATTCATCAAAAATGAAGTAACTAGATTGAATGCCCCTTATTTAGAGTCTCAAAGATACGGTAGACCAAATCAAGAAGTTGCTAGAACTTATGTGGGTGAGCCTTTAGCATCATTTTATGGATGGGTAGCAGATGGGTTATACCAAAACGAGGCAGAAATTGCTAACGATCCTGCACTAGCAAACGATTCTAGAAGAGAAGATGGATTAATTCAACCAGGTGACACTAAGTTTGTAGATTTGAATGGTGACGGCATGATCAATGACGAAGATAGAAAAGTAATTGGTAGCCCGCATCCAAAAATGACTTATGGTATCAACGCAAGTGTAAGTTACAAAGGCTTCGATTTAAGCATGTTCATCTTGGGTGAAGCAGGCAAAGACATCTTTAATGGTGATAGAATGCAAGGATTAGACCCTACCTATTCTTATAACATGTATGCAGAAACTTTAAACAGATGGAATGGTGAGGGCACAAGTAATTCAATTCCAAGAATGACTACTAGCTCAAATAACTTAAATCACCGTAGCTCAACATTGTTTATTGAAGATGGTGGATTTATGAGACTTAAAAACCTTACTTTAGGTTATACACTTCCAAGTCCGATTAGTGAAAAAGTAGGTGTTTCAAGAGCGAGATTCTACGTAACTGGACAAAACATATTTACAATCACCAACTATTCAGGTATCGACCCTGAACTAGGTTATACAGATGGTAATAAACAGTTAGGAGTTGATTATGCGCAGTATCCACAAGCTAGATCTTGGATATTCGGAGCTACGCTCAATTTCTAATTAAAATTATGGTGATTAAAATTTATGAAAAGACTTTATATATGAAATCTTTAAAATTAACAATAATTACTTCTTCGCTGATATTGCTATCTCTGGCAAGTTGTAAAGATGATATTCTAGAATCTACCATGTTTGGCGAAAACACTTCAGACAAGTTCTGGAGAAACGAAACAGACGTAGTTTCAGCAGTAAATGCAATCTATTACCCGTTGTTAGAAGAAAACTATTGGGGACACGCCGAACAAAAATTTAACCTTCCTGATGATGATGATTACAGAGCGGGTGACCACTCAGAAGATCAATCACTAGAAGAGTTAACTTTTGATGCAAGTAATGCTGGTTTAAGATATAGCTGGTCTCATAAGTATGAGATGATCTCAAGAGCTAATTCAGTTTTGATAAATGCTCCAGATGTAGAGATGGACGAAGATGTAAAAAACAGGTCTTTAGGAGAAGCTTATTTCTTAAGAGGTTTTTCATTCTGGAGATTACACGTAATTTATGGTGCAACTCCTATTATCTTAGAAGAAGACAAATTGAACAGTGACTTCAACAAAGCGAAGCCTACCATCGAAGAGATGCAAGCACAAATCGAAAGTGATTTGTTAATGGCTGCTGAGCTATTACCAGAAAGCTATCAGGCTGATACTGAAAACTTAGGTAGAGTACATAGCGGAACTGCTTACGGTTTACTTTGCAAATTGTATTTGTACATGGAAAGATTCGAAGATGCTATTGAAGCTGGTAACCATGTAATTAATGGTCCATATCAATTAGCAGATAGTTTTTCTGAAAACTTCGTAGTAGAAACAGAAAATAACCCTGAGATGCTATTTGCTGTACAAGCTTTACAATCTTGGGCTACTTCTACTTGGAACATTTATACTACTCCAAGAGCTTGGGGTGGTTGGGATTTCCACGAGCCACTTCCTAGCTTAATCGAAGAGTTTGAAGAAGGCGATCCAAGATTAGATGCTTCTGTTTTTATGCCAGGTGAAATGGTAGATATTGGTGGAGAAATGGAAGAGTATACTTCAGATTTATCTTCTACTGGTTACCACTACCAAAAATTCGCTACATGGACTTCTACAGGCGGTATTAGCGAAGATGACAACATTCCTCTTTTGAGATCAGCAGATGTTTATTTACTAGTTGCTGAAGCTAAAATTAGATTAGGTCAAAGTGGAGATACTGAGCTGAATGTAGTAAGAGCAAGAAGTGGTATGTCTGAAATTACTGGTGCTACTATGGACGATATTATTCATGAAAGAAGAGTGGAACTTGCTGGTGAAAACCAAAGACACTTCGACTTAATGAGATGGGACAAAGCTGGTATTGTAGACATTGTAGCGATATACGGAGAAGATCGAGGTACTTACGATCCATCAAGAGTATTTAATAGAAATAAACATTATTACTATGCTATTCCTCAAACAGAAATAGACTTAAGTAATGGTACACTTATCCAAAATGACGGATATTAAATATTATATAATTTGAACTCTAAAGCCTGGGTACTTTGTACTCAGGTTTTTCTGACAAACCAAAGGCCACTATGCGTATTACTAAAATCCTTACTGGTGTTATTATTTTTGTCGCATTTATTTATGCTTGTGATGATGCCAATCAGATAGACCCAGCAAATATTTATGGTGAGTGGAAAATAGATTCTGTTTACTCTTACCAAAATGGATTTGATATGATGAAACATGGTAACGATAACTGGCCAACTTACGAGTACTTTAACTCAGGAAAAATATCAGAGAAGAATTATGGAGTAAATAAAGAATTTTTATTTGACATAGTTTCAGAAGATTCTATGATCTATAAAAATCCTGATGAAACATTAATGGGAGGATATAAAATTTTAAAGCTCGAAAAAAATGAGCTTGTATTAAAGAAGATGATCACACCCATTTTTAAATCTACAGACAAAGAAATTTACGAAATACGCTTTTTCTCAAAAAAATAGAATAATTAACGCTAATTCTATATACAATGCCAGAGGTTTTTAATAGGAAGTAATTCATTGAAGGTTCTTTGTGTATTCACTTTCTATTAAAACCTCTTTAATAAATTTGATTAAAAAACTACATGAAAAAGATATTTTTAACTGTAATTTTAGCATCAATTTTTATTAGTACGATTGTACTGGCTCAGCAAGACGATGAAGCCCGTTTTACCTCTGAGAAATTTGAAAAAGCTGTTCCGTGGACTCACCTTTATTTCCATAACAACCCGGAAAATTTTCAATTTGCAATAGTTAGCGACCGCACCGGTGGGCACCGAGAAGGTGTATTTGGCAAAGCCGTTTCTAAGATCAATTTGTTACAACCAGAGTTTGTAATGAGTGTTGGAGACTTTATTGAAGGTTATTCAAAAGACACCACAGTATTAAATGAAGAATGGGATGAGTTTAACAATTTGCTCGAACCACTTCAAATGCCATTTTTCTATCTACCAGGGAACCACGATTTTTCAAACTCAGTAATGAGAGAGCAGTGGTTAGAAAGATACGGGAAAGATTATTACTACTTTACCTATAAAGATGTGTTGTTCATTACCATGAATACCAACGACGGTGATGGAGTAATTTTTGGCCAAGATCAAATAGACTACACAAAGCAAGTTTTAGCAGATCATCCAGATGTGAGATGGACATTTGTATTTATGCACCATCCGATTTGGAGATATAACGACATTAATAATTTTACAGAAATTGAAGAAGCACTAGAAGGTAGAGATTTTACTGTTTTTGCTGGTCACACGCACAGATATATGCACGAAGTGAGAGACAACAGCAATTACTATGTACTCGGAACAACTGGTGGTGGCAGTGCTTTAAGAGGACCTAAGTTTGGTCAGTTCGATCATTTTACTTGGGTTACCATGACTAATGACGGACCAACAATAGTAAACCTTAAATTAGATGGCATTATCGATCACGATATTTCTTCCGAAGAAACTGGTAAGCTCGCATCAGAATTACTAAATAGCACTAAGTTTAAAGAATTGGTGATGCTTACACCGCAAACTGCAAGTTCTGGTGTAAAGTCTTTTGCAAACAATTTTAATGGTGCCGAACTGAAATTTAAAGTTGAAAATACGTCAGATAAACCTTTATTTTTTAAAGGAAGATTCTTCCACAATCACCATGTTTCTCCTGACTTAGATCGCATAGAAGAAGAGTTAGCACCACATACTTCTAAAGTTTATACAATCAACTTAGAAGCTGTAAAAAATATTCCAGTAAGTGACTTAGATGCCCTAGAGCTCGACTGGAAAATGGGTTATAAAGTGCCTCATTTAGATCATCCTTTTGAGTTGGAAGGAACACATAAAATAGGAATTAATCCACAACCTAAAGCGATCGAGTTTACAAAAGACGAAATATTTCTAGATAAGATTGAGGTGGCAATCAACCAGCCTTTCGATAAACTTGATTTGTATTATACGCTAGATGGTTCAGAACCTACAGAAGATTCACCACTTTACGAAAGTCCAATTCAATTAACAGATACCAAAACTGTAAAGGTTAAATTGTTTGGCGAAAATGGTGCTTCTACTGAAGTAATAGAAAAAACTTATACCAAAACTTCTCCACTAAAAGCTGTTAAAAAGAAAAGTAAACCGGGTTTAGCCTATGCTTATTACGAAGGAGAGTTTAAAGAAATTCCTGCATTCGAAAGTTTAACTGCAAAGAAAAAAGGAGTGAGTAACGATTTAGATGTAGAAACATTAGCAGCAGGTAGAGATAATTATTATGCATTTTTGTTTAATGGATATGTAGAGGTTCCAGAAGAGGGAGTATATACTTTTTATACCTATTCTGATGATGGTAGTAAACTCTATATCAACGATCAATTAGTAGTGGATAATGGAGGTTCACATAGTGCTAAATTGAAAGAAGGACAGGTAGTTCTGAGCAAAGGTAAGCATCCATTAAAAATAGAATACTTCGAAGACTTTGATGGTCAAGATTTGCGCTTGGGTTGGGAAGGACCAGGTGTAAAAAAAGGTGAAATTCCCGCAGAGTTTCTGACTCATTAATTAGCACAACAATATTAAATGAAAACGGGGCAAAAGTCCCGTTTTCTGTACATTAAATTCATGTTCTGGTGAAAAATAGTATTAACAATCGCATTGTAATTTGTTTAAATCTATTTTTAATTACTTTGGCAGCTTGTCATAAAGTGGGCATTCCCGATAACAAGTTGTTTGAGTATGTCCCCTCAGAACATTCCGGAATTGAATTTTCTAATACACTCTTCGAAAATGAGAACCTGAACATCATCACCTTTGAATATTTTTATAATGGGGCAGGTGTTGGTACAGGAGACCTCAACAATGATGGTTTGGCAGATGTTTTCTTTGCTGGAAACATGACAAACTGTAAGCTATACTTAAACAAGGGCGATTTTCAGTTTGAAGATGTAACCGAAAAAGCGGGAATATCAACTAGTGGAAAATGGGCCACTGGAGTTTCTCTGGTAGATATTAACCAAGATGGTTGGTTAGATATTTATGTTTCATATTCTGGCCCATATGAAGAAGAAAGTAAAAGAGCCAATGAGCTTTACATTAATAATCAAAATGGCACATTTAAAGAAATGGCTGCTGATTATGGTTTAGCAGATACAGGACATTCTATCCACGCAGCTTTTTTCGATTATGATTTGGATGGAGATTTAGATATGTATCTTCTTACCAATATGACAGACAGAACGGGTCCGAATGTAATCAGACCTAAAAGAGTGAGAGGGGAGATGTTGAATACCGATAGGCTTTACAGAAACAATGGTAAAGATAGTAGAGGAATTTACCAATACGAAAATGTATCGAAAGAAGCAGGTATTACCATTGAAGGTTATGGTTTAGGTGTTTCCGTTGCTGATATCAATTTAGATGGCTGGCCAGATATTTATGTTTCCAACGATTATCTATCTAACGATTTGCTTTACATCAATAACCACGATGGCACTTTTACCAATAAAGCAAAAGAGAGTTTTCAGCATCAAAGTTATTCAGCAATGGGGAATGATGTGGCTGATATTAATAATGATGGTTGGCCAGACATTGTTACCGTAGATATGCTGCCAGCAGATAACAAGCGTAAAAAACTCATGTTTGGCTCTACTAATTACGACCGTTTTCAATCGGAGCTTTATGCAGGTTACGAACCCCAATACATGCGAAATACCATGCAGTTACACAGAGGCTTAACTCCCGATGGAAAAGTAATGTACAGTGAAGTGGGGCAAATGGCAGGTATCGATGCCACCGATTGGTCGTGGAGTGCGCTCATTGCCGATTATGATAATGATGGTTATAGAGATATCCATATCACAAATGGATACCCGAGAGATATTACAAACAGAGATTTTGCTACCTATAAATCTCAAGAACTGCAAGCACAAGGATTTAACAGGCAAAGTAAGCTACAGCTTATACAAGAGATAAATAAAATTGAAGGAGCTTATTTACCTAATTACTTCTTCCAAAACAAAGATGGAATTACATTTTCTGATGTTTCAGATACTTGGTTGTCTATAAAACCTTCTTACTCATCTGGAGCTGCCTATGCCGATTTCGACAATGATGGTGATCTAGATTTAATTATCAATAACATAGACGAGAAAGCTTTCTTACTTAAGAATAATTCAGATAAATATAAGGACCATCATTTTCTGAATTTGGCTTTAAAAGGAAGTGATGAAAATATTAATGGAATAGGTACTAAAATATCGCTATTTAGAGGCAAAGAAAAACTAGAATATTTCCACTATCCATATCGTGGTTTTCAGTCTTCTGTGGAGAATAAGGCCCATTTTGGGTTAGGAACGAACGATCAGGTGGATTCTATAAAAGTTATCTGGCCAGATGGCAAATCTCAAACAATTATTGAAGTAGCACCAGACAAAGAAATGATCTTGCTTTATAGTAATGCGATGGATCAGGCAAAAATAGAAAACGCTACCTCTTTGGGATTGCTATCTGATATTAGTTCTCAAATTGGCTTAGCTTATAAACATCAAGAAAAGTCTTATCCAGATTTTAAAGTTCAACCACTGTTACCTCATCAATACTCTCAAAACGGACCCGATCTAGCAGTAGCAGATATTAATGGCGATGGTCTGGAAGATTTTTATGTTACAGGTTCATATTCGTACCATGGTACTTTCTTTCTACAACAAAAGAATGGCTCATTTACTGAGCAGACATTTACATTACCAGATTCAGTTTGTGAAGAAGTAGCCGCTGTATTTTTTGATGTAGATAATGATGGTGATCAAGATTTATATTTGGTAAATGGGAGTAATGAGTTTAACGAAAACTCTCCTTACTATCAAGATCATTTGTATTTAAATGATGGAAGTGGAAATTTTAGTGATGCAATTGATGTGCTCCCAAAAATGAATATAAATTCCTCTTGTATTGCCGTAGCAGATTATGACAATGATGGCGACTTAGATTTATTCTTAGGAGGAAGTGTAACACCGGGTAAATATCCGCTTTCTCAACCAAGTATTATTTTACGAAATGAAGGTGGTAAATTTAAAGATGTAAGTCAAGAAGTTTGTCCAACCTTAAAAAAAATCGGTTTAATCAGTGAAGCAATTTGGTCAGATTTTGACGATGATCAATTGCCAGATCTTATACTTACCGGTGAGTGGATGTCTTTAAGGTTCTTTAAAAATACAGGTAATACTTTTGAAGAAGTAACTCAAACTACAGGTTTACAGAATTATTTAGGTTGGTGGAATTGCATCACTCCCGGCGATTTCGATAATGATGGAGATATAGATTATATCGCTGGTAATTTAGGATTGAATTCTAAATTCAAAGCATCTGACACTCAACCTGTAGAATTGCATGTTGCCGATTTTGATAAAAATGGAAGTATGGATGGCATACTTTCTAGATATATTCAAGGCAAAAGATATCCTGTTCACCCAAGAATGGATGTTATTGATCAGATGAATGCGATGAAGAAAAAATTTCCTCGTTACGAAGATTATGCAACATCAACCTTAGAAGAAGTTATAGATATCAATCAAACAGGGATTAACATCTACAAAGCCAATTACCTGCAAAGTGCATATATCGAAAACTTGGGGAATGGTAAGTTCAATTTAAAGCCGCTACCAAAAGAAGCTCAATTTGCTCCAGTTTCTGGTATGGTAGTGAAAGATCTTGATAATGATGGTAATTTAGATATTTTACTCACAGGTAATTCATTTACATCAGATGTGCTTACTGGTAGATATGATGCATCATTTGGTTTAGTAATTTTAGGAGATGGAAAGGGTAATTTTACTTCTCTCACTCCAACAGAAAGTGGATTTTGTATTTCGGGTGATACAAAATCTTTAAAGCTTCTCAATATGGCAAATGGAGAAAGTTTATTTATTTCTGCGAAGAATCAGGGACGACTTAGTTTTTTTGAATCTAAAGTAAAGACAATGGTGCTACCTTAAGTTTCCTTGTCTTTCCATTTTTTTCATTCAGGTTTATAAAAAAGGCAAATGTATTAATGGGTAAAAAATTTCCTAGAGGATTTTTTTATCGGCTTTGTAACAAAGTATACATCAGATATCTTAAGCATTAACCTAATGAAGTTTTTTTTAAGAAATGCACTTTCTGTAAAGAATATTACCAAAATATAGATGGTAGATTATGCTATTTTAAGTACAATACGACTTAAAAAGTACATATTTTATCATATTGTTGCTGTTGGTTTGCTGATTAAAAAAGTGACTTTTATCCCATGAAGGAAAGATGTAATAAAATGAGTTTTATTCAATTATTATTTTCTATTTTCATAAATATTATGAATTATAGATTCTTTCTGGATTATTTATATTGATTACCTATTATTGATTTAGCACATTGTTATTTGGTTTATTTTGGTAAAAAGATATTTTTCGCTATTAATTTTTTTACTTAAAATTTGGTTTGTTAAAATATTCATAAATTAATCTTTGAATAATATAAGTGTGAGATTTTTTTTGATTAATAGCAAAAAATATAGCTATGTAATTAAAATCTGTAAAATGTTGTGCCGTTTTTCGACAAAACTATCCAAAAGTATACATCAAACTTATTGGCTAAATGGGAAAACATTTTACAAGTAATTACCTACTTTTTGTAGCATTTTTTTTTATTTCTTCGAGTAAAATATATTCACAAATCAGACCTGATGTAGATATCGGTTCATCGGATGAATTTTCAAGTACCGGTATATGTACATTTTGTTCTACTGCCGATCATGAAAATGCCTACGACAATAGTGAAAGTACTTTTGCGGATATGTCTCTTGGTGTTAACATAGCTGCAAGCTTAACAGCACATTACGAATTTCAAGAAAATATACCAACCGGAAATGATATTTCACTCATCTTAGCACTAGATGGCACTGGTTCAATCTTGAGTGTGGTAGATGGAATTATTACTACAGATGTTCTTTCAGATATCAATATAATCTTAAAAGACAGTGCTGATAATGTGATCGAGACTTATAATTCTATAAGTTTAATAAATCTAGAATTGCTAGATAATTCAACCAACAAGTTTTTAGTAAGCTTCCAGGCTCCTTCAGAAAAAACTGGTAGTTATGGTAAACCAAGAAAAATCGATATCAAATATGCAAGTTTACTTGGTGTCTCAAGTGGAGTTCAAATTTATGATATTACCACTGAGAGTGTCAACCGTTCTTATGCAGATATTAATTACAGCTCCGGTGTTTCTGACCCACTGGTTTGTATAGGCTGTAGTGTATCAGATACAGATGGGGCAGTTGTAAATGATACTACCGGAAGAGATCCAAACACAGATTTTTCTACTCTTAAAAAGATTTTAGGAGTTGGTGGGTATGTATACCAAAGGGTAGACTGGTCTACGCCATTTTCCAGTAACAGAGATATTTATCTCACCTTAGAAGATGCATCAGGTTTGCTAAACCTAAATCTTTTAGGTGATGCGCTTGAATTTGAAATTTTATATACCGATGGCTCCATTGAAACAGTAAGCAACTCTTTAGGAAATAGTGATATAATAGATGTTACACTCTTATACGACAATGCCAATAAGTATTTAGTTAAACTTACACCCAAAGATTATTTTAATACAGTAAGTGGTGTAAAGGTAGTTGCAGGGAATAGTATTTTAGGATTACTAATAGCCAATCTAGATCTTAATTTTTACAATGCATATCATACTGAAGATACTGTAAGTTACCCGGCATTAGCAGCTAATAAACCCAAGGAATCAGTAAATCCTGAATTCACAAAAAATGCATTAGCATGTGTAAATTGCGCAGGATACAACCATAACTACGCCTTTGATAATAACATAAATACCTATGCCCAGATACGATCTGATATTGCCATAGCAGATCAAATTACTGCCTATTATGAATTTACAACTGATTTAACACCCGGAGAAAACCTTGATTTCACCTTTTCTTTCGATAATGCTTTGCCATTACTTGGAGTAGTAGATGGAGTAATCACCAGTGATTTATTAGCGAATCTATCAATAGAATTTTTAGATGCAAGTGATAATACAATCGAGACTTATAGCTCAACAAATAATGTAGAGCTAATTTTGTTAGATGAGTCTGATAATCTTTTTCAAGTTAGGTTAATTGTTCCCGAAGAAAGAACAGATACGCCAGATGCGCATGGCAATGTTAGAAAAGTAAATATAAACTTTGGCGGTTTATTAGGGCTAGATAATACGCTAAACATCCATGATATTGAGAATACTTCTGATGTAAAGGTATTTGCTGATGTTAATGAAAGTAGTGGTGTAAATAGTGCTATTCTTTGTTTGAATTGCGAGGTGGTTGATTCTGATAAAGCTGTTGTTAATACCACTACTGGTTACGATCCCAATACAGATTATTCGCTAATCAAAAAGACTTTAAGTCTGGGTGGTGAGGTAATGCAAAGAGTAGATTGGAGTACACCTTTCAGTGCAGATAGACCTATTTATTTAACTCTTGAAGATGTTACTGGTTTATTGGATATTTCTCTATTTTCAGATGAAATTACATTCAAGATATATTATGATGATGGAAGTGCTGAGTTAATTTCAGATGCTGAAGGAAATGGTAATTTGATTGAAGCATCGCTTTTATTCGATCATTCAGATATTATTAAAGTTGAAGTTACACCAGGAGATCCATCTAAGAATATAGAAGGTATAGAAGTAATTGTGAATGATGGGATTTTGGGTTTAATAGCTTTAGAGCTTGAGTTAAGGTTTTATAATGCCTATTACACCAACGATATTAGTACATTACCTATCGCAATTGATGACGAGTTTGAATTTTATGAAGATGTAACAGCAGCTGAAAATGTAGCAAATAATGATATACGCCCAAATGACGAAGACATAGTTTTAGTTCAGGATGTTCAAAATGGTTTTCTAACCTTAAATGCAGATGGTTCATTTGTATATAATGCTGATACCTTATTTGTAGGCATCGATAGTTTTGTCTATAAAATTTGTGATGATCTTGCTATTACAACTTGTTCTGAGGCTACAGTTTATATTACGATTTTAGATGATATAGAGGCTGTTTACACAGAATATGATTCTCTTCCATTCGATGAATACGTCAATGGTGATACTTTAGCGACAGTAATAGATGGCAATGGAGATATTTTAAGTGCCACAGTAACCGATGGAAGTCTTCCACCGGGCACAGACTTAGCTTCTGATGGTACGATTACCGTAAGTGACTCGACCCAATTGGTAGAAGACAGCTATACCTTTACAGTTCAAACAGTAGATGAGTTAGGTAATACTACAGAAAATGAGATCACCATAGAATTTGAAGAAAGTGATGAGGAAGCCGTTTATGTGGTGAACGACCCACTACCGTTTGATGAATATGGTAACGGTGATACGCTAGCAACAGTAACTGATGGCAATGGTGAGATTGTAGATGCAGAAGTAACAGATGGCAGTTTACCACCGGGCACAGACTTAGCTACTGATGGTACGATTACCGTAAGTGACTCGACCCAGTTAGTAGAAGGCAGCTATACTTTCACTGTGACTACCACTGATGAAGATGGCAATACCACCGAAACAGAAATCACCATAGAATTTGAAGAAAGTGATGAGGAAGCAGTTTATGTGGTGAACGACCCACTACCGTTTGATGAATATGGTAACGGTGATACGCTAGCAACAGTAACTGATGGCAATGGTGAGATTGTAGATGCAGAAGTAACCGATGGAAGTCTTCCACCGGGCACAGACCTAGTCAGCGATGGTACGATTACCGTAAGTGACTCGACCCAATTGGTAGAAGGCAGCTATACTTTCACTGTGACTACCACCGATGAAAATGGCAATACCACCGAAACAGAAATCACCATAGAATTTGAAGAAAGTGATGAGGAAGCAGTTTATGTAGTGAACGACCCACTACCGTTTGATGAATATGGTAACGGTGATACGCTAGCAACAGTAACTGATGGCAATGGAGAAATAGTAGATGCAGAAGTAACAGAAGGCAGTTTACCACCGGGCACAGACTTAGCCAGTGATGGGACTATTACCGTAAGTGATTCGAGCCAATTGGTAGAAGGCAGCTATACTTTTACTGTCACCACCACCGATGAAGATGGCAATACCACCGAAACAGAAATCACCATAGAATTTGAAGAAAGTGATGAGGAAGCTGTTTATGTAGTAAATGACCCATTACCATTTGATGAATATGATCACGGTGATACGCTAGCAACAGTAACTGATGGCAATGGAGAAATAGTAGATGCAGAAGTAACAGAAGGCAGTTTACCACCGGGCACAGACTTAGCTACTGACGGTACGATTACCATAAGTGACTCGACCCAATTGGTAGAAGACAGCTATACTTTTACTGTCACCACCACCGATGAAGATGGCAATACCACCGAAACAGAAATCACCATAGAGTTCGAAGAAAGTGATGAGGAAGCCGTTTATGTAGTGAACGACCCACTACCGTTTGATGAATATGATCACGGTGATACGCTAGCAACAGTAACTGATGACAATGGTGAGATTGTAGATGCAGAAGTAACAGATGGCAGTTTACCACCGGGCACAGACTTAGCTACTGACGGTACGATTACCGTAAGTGACTCGACCCAGTTAGTAGAAGGCAGCTATACTTTCACTGTGACTACCACTGATGAAAATGGCAATACCACCGAAACAGAAATCACCATAGAATTTAAAGAAAGTGATGAGGAAGCCGTTTATGTG